>PMNJ01000161.1:0-3754 GCA_003162595.1 Bacteroidales bacterium
CTTCGCTTACCCTGGGCTGATATATCAATCCCGGCTATAATCTTATCCCTCAGGTTATATTTCAATCCCAGCTTAGCATCCCAATCTGGTTTATCCCATGCATATTTAAATTTAGAAAGTGTATACTTATACATGTTTGCTGCACCAAAGAAAGAGAGTTTATCATTTATCGGTCCACTCATTTCAGCATGAACATTGAGTACTTCCGCATCGTCGGTAACAGCGGAAAAATAACTTCCTCTGGAAGTAACATTCACACTATCAGTAACAACATTATTGGAATAGAATAGCATATTGCTGATCACAGAATATGATGCTGAAACCAAATAATTTCCTCCTAATCCGGTATTTCCTCTTAAACCGGAAGAAATAATAAGATCATGACTCGTATTTGGCAATTTAAACAGGCTGCCATCGCGTAATAAAAATGGATTTTCAGAAATTATTACCGACGGCTCATTCTTATCAAGTTTCCCCGAAATTCCTGCAAAGAAGCTGACGTAAGATGGGACAACATTCAGGCTGATATTTACATCAGGATACAGATGGAACCTCGCAGTTGCAGTCATATTCCTATCGAGTAAAGCTTCAATTCCGAGCTTATAGCTCCATTTTTCAGAACTCTTTTTCAGGAATGGGCTGATTGAAAAAATGTATTTTGGTGTAATCAGGAGTGAGTCAGGAAGTCTGTAATAGTCATAGTTTATACCGGAACCTATATATAATCCTTCATATGATTTTGAGACTATTCCTGAAAATCCGGCGCTATGCTGAAACAGATTTTTTTCATTATAAAAGTAGTTATAATAAACTTCGAATTTATAAGATAACCTGGTGGAATCCAGATTTAAGGAGGATAATGAAGCTTTTGCACCTGAATTATTATAACGCATCCTTATATCACCCTTCCCGGGTGTAAAATCCATAAGAAGAGGATTAAAATATTCTGTTGTAATCGGAGAATAACCATACGCATATCTGATCTTCTGACTAAAATCGACTGAGGTTTTAAGGACATTGTTCCTGAAGAATTTACTGCCAAAGAGAGAGACATCATTATCCATATATCCTGCAAAAACCATCCTGCCATTATCCAGTTCAACCTTTCCGTTGGATGAAAAATGCCGTCCGTAGAAACCGATTGATCCCTTCTTTGATCGCTCATTTGTAACACTGACTTCTGCCAGTGGGGTGAGATAATTTCCGATACCCAGATTTATGTAACCTTTGTAAAGTTTAGGGAGAGGATCAGGTAACAGTGAAGCTGCCTTAATAGGACTGATAGTATACTCAGGAAGAAAAGGGGAGGTCTTTACATCATAGCGGAAGTCAGGTCTGACTTTCGCTGTATCATTCAAATCGGGCAAAAAGCTCCTTTTTTGGGATTCCGGCAGAGATGGTTTATACGGATTGTACAAAGTAACTTCTCTTTTAAGTCCGGTCTCCTTTTTCGTTACCTGAGCTTTAGCCGGCAATAAAGAGAAAATAATGAGGACTGGTATAATCAGATTTCTTTTTAACATGTCAAATCAATTTCTTTATCATTTCTTTATTATTGCTGAACACTATTTTGCTCTTTGTCATTTTTATCAGTGTCAGTCTTGTTTTCGTCAAGTGAGTTTAATTTAGCTTTTACCTCATCGAGGATTCCGTCGTTATCAACCTTGTAATAATCCTTCAGGCTCTGTAGTGTTGCGCGGGCTTGCAAGCTGTCGCCTTTTTTAATGCTAATATCTGCAAGCAGAAGAAAAACTCTTGCCATCCAGAACTGATGAGGCGATTTCTGATCGATGAACTCAGTAATTACCTTTTCAGCTTCGGCTGGCTTATCTTTTTTATTAAGAAGCTCAGCTACCCTGTATTTTGACTCAGCTCCTTCCACGCTGGTCACTTCAGTCGCTACTTTCCTGAATTCTCTCAGGGCTTCATCAAAATTATTGAGACTATAATTTGCTTTCGCACTCATAAATGTAGCTTCCCTCGCCAACTCCTCCGGTATATTAGGTAAAATGATAATTTTACCTGCTGCATTGATAGTCTTCTGTGCATCACCAGCCTGAAAAGCCGAGTTAAGCTCTCCTTTAAGAGAGATGAGGGTATTTGCATCACTTGAGGAAACCTTCTCCAGTTTCTCATAATAATTCAGCGACGATGTATAATCTTCTTTATCATAAAGCATTGAAGAAGCAACAATTAATGATTGCTCAAGAAATTGATTATTTGGTTCGTCAGAAACTTCTATGTACAATTTCAGCGCCTCATCATTTTTTCCTGCCGATCTCAGGCATTCCGCAAGGTAATACTGCGCATTTTGTCTGAAACTACCTTCCGGAAACTCACTGAGATAGCTTTTTAAAATATCGGTAGCTTTATCATATTTACCGGTCATAAACAAGTTTTCGCCTGACATATACAACAGGGAATCCTTCTGAACCAGGTTTATATCACCATATCCGTCAAGTGTCTTTACATATGTAAAATAAGTGTCGACTTCATTTAAATCGACATATGTATTTCGAAGCCCGGTCATTGCATCCCTTGCTTCCGGTGTTGATTTGTAGTTTTCTATCACCTTTTTATACTGGGAAATAGCCTTTTCATTTTCCCCGATGTTATAATATAGCAAGCCCAGCTGAACTATAGAACGTGGCACAAATGAACTGCCTGAATAATTTGAGATGATTGTATTGAAATCTGCTTCTCCATTTTTGAAATCTTCGAGGACCAGGTAAGCCCTGCCTCTTTCGAAAATGGCATCCGGAACAAAAGTTGAAGAAGGAAATTTCTGTATAAGGGCTGTAAGCACATTAACTTTCCCTTTCGTATCATTAATAAGGCCAAGGGAAAATCCTTTTTGAAACATAGCATAATCGGCATCCTGATTACCGTAAGCAATAACTTTATCATAATAATCTATTGCGGAAGAATAATTAGTGGCAATATAATAGCAATCGGCAATTCTGTTCTTCGCATCCGCAATAACTTCAGGTCTGGAGTTATTAGCCCCCGATTCGAAAGCTTTAAAATTATTTAATGCGTTCGTATAATCTTTCAGATTAAAGAAAGAGTAACCAAGATTATACCTTACCAGGGCATACTCACTTAAGAGGGTTGAACCCGGCAATCCCATAAACAACGTATAATCATCTTTTGCCATATCATAATGGCCGAGCCTGTAATTTGCTTCACCCCGCCAGTAGATAGCTCTGGCCCTGATCTGCATGTTGTATTTTTCATATTTAAGTGATTTGTCAAACATACTTACAGAGGCTTCGATTTCCATGTTTTTAAATAGTTCCAGTCCCCTGAAAAATGCAACTTTCTGGTATGCCTCTTCCAGTCTGCTGTCTTTATTACTTATTTTATCAAGAGCTGCCAATGCGGCTTTATAGTTTTTAATCTGCATGAAAGTACCTACAAGATAATCATACACCTCCTGGATCCTTTTGGACCCCGGATAGAGATCTATGTATTCCTGAAAGGCCGCAATAGCTTCTCCAAATGGGGCATATGCTGTTTCGTATGTCAGTTTTGCAAAGTTGTAAAGCGATTCTTCCTTGATATTCTTGTCAAAATTCATTACAGAAGCCTCACCAAAGGCTAACCTGGAACGGGTTTTGTCACCTTTCTGCAGATAGCAATCACCAAGAATATCCCAGATATTCTGACTGAGAAGATCATTCTTCGCACCAATTTCAAGAAAAAGCTTAATGGCTTTATCAATTTCTCCCGTCTTATAATAACAATAACCAAG
>PMNJ01000161.1:3764-3886 GCA_003162595.1 Bacteroidales bacterium
ACAATATAGAATGGCACCACACCCCCGAAAGTTTCATCTTCCTTTAACCGCACGAATCCTTCCAGCGCTGTCTGATACATTTTCTGCTCGTAGGCAATATGAGAAAAATAATAGACTGCAGG
>PMNJ01000322.1 GCA_003162595.1 Bacteroidales bacterium
TTGCCCCTATCCACCCAGAGTAGATTGTTGCGTATTATTCAGGAAAAGGAATATCAGCGGGTGGGCGGGACAAGAACCCTTCATTCCGATTTTCGCCTGATCACTGCATCCAACAAAAATTTAGAGGACGAGGTTGCACAGGGTCGATTCCGTACCGATCTCTTTTTCCGATTGAACATCTTNNTGGCCCGGAAATGTTCGGGAACTAGCGAATATGATGGAGCGGTCAGTGATCCTAGGCGGAAATAAAATCAAATTCTTTGTATCGGGACTTTCCGAAACGGCGACGGACACTGAAAAAAGCCCTCTGACCCTGCGTGAAATGGAGAAGGCACATATCAGGAATGCAATTGCCCTGACCAATGGAAAAATCGGGGGGCGTGAAGGCGCATCAGCTCTCTTGGGACTGAAACGAACAACCTTGATTAATCGTATGAAGAGACTGGGGATCACCGTTGAAAAATCCGTCTGATATTTTTGATAAGAGTTTGCTTTTTGTGGCTTAATTATTATCAATGCCTTAAAAGGAAGTTTATTTGATAACAAATGTAAAGATTAAGCTAATGATAACTTCCTAAAGTCAGTNNACTGATGATGCTTGATTTCAATTAGTAATCAATAAAATTGTGTAATTCCCTGTTTACAAAAAATGGAAAGTGCTGCTAGATAATAGCGTGATATCTATTAATTCTTTAGAATGTTAATTTATGTCAAAAGAAATAAGACCTAAAAAAATTAGACTCGAAGCATCATCGGTATGTCAACTGAGGTGTCATTCCTGTCCTAATACTAGCAAAGCGATATTACCGACTGTGGGAAGTAGTTTCCTTCTGTTGAGAAATTTTCAAAAGCTTATTGATGAAAATCCATGGATTGCAGAAATCGAACTTTCTAACTATGGTGAGATATTTCTGAATCCAGATTTATTGGAAATTATTAAGCATGCATATGAATGGGAAATTACTTTAACTGCTAACAATGGGGTAAATCTTAATAACGTCAAGAGAGAGGTACTGGAAGGATTAATTCAATACAAGTTTCGAAGTATGACGGTATCTATAGATGGTGCTAGTAATGAAACTTATAAACGGTATCGAGTCGGAGGAAACTATGACGTAGTAATTAAAAACATCAAAGAGATAAATTTCTTCAAGAAGCAGTATCAGTCAAAGTATCCTTTGTTGTCATGGCAGTTCGTAGTCTTTGGATATAATGAGCACGAATTGCCAATGGCAAAAAAATTGGCTGACGAACTAAATATGAATTTCTATTCTAAACTCTCGTGGGATGCTGAATTTTCACCTGTACAAAATCAAGAAGCTATCAGAAAAGAACTTGGTGCTGTTTCACGTAGAGAATACAAAGAAAAATACGGTGTGGACTATACGCAGGGAATCTGCCATCAGTTGTGGGAACAACCACAAGCACTTCTTCACGGGGAAGTTTTAGGATGTTGTCGCAACTTTTGGGGATATTTTGGTGGAAATGTTTTTACCGATGGTCTTTTTGATAGTCTCAATAATGAAAAGATTAATTACGCCAGAGATATGCTTATGGGTCGACAAAAAGCAAGAGCTGATATTCCCTGTGCTACTTGTGATATTTATTTAGATATGAGAAATAAAAAGAATTGGCTCAAGATAAACTTGAAAAAACTTTCAATCTTTTCAATACTCCATGCAGTTAAGTGCAAGTTAAACAGTGGTCACAACTTCAAATGATAATCCTCAATTCTGGCTACCGCCCACTACTGAGGACTTGTAGGTGCAATCAACAATTCTGCCGGTTCGGAAATCAGAATTTTGTTTCTTACTTCCTGTAGTCCTCAAATCGTCAATCTTCGTAAACATACAACCTTGTGTTCTTAATCTTTGTCATATGTAATAAGTCATTATTATAAAAACTAAGGTAAAGGGGAAGAGAGAATCTGTATTCAACCTGATGCCAGAGAGCATGTTTGAAAGATTAGATCCTCTTCTCCAAGGCTTTGTTCTGCAACTCGTACGGTATCAGAAACCTTCTCTTGAGAGAATGAGTTTGCACTTGCAAGGTTGATTCGGACGAAGCTTTTTACCGGAGTCAATATTTATAATTAGAGGAGGTAGAGTTATATGTCAGTTGTGGTTTTGGGGATAGATATAGCAAAGCAGAAATTTGATGTTTCGTTACTTGTAGAAGAGAAGACAAAGCATAAGACCTGCAAGAATTCGGCAGAAGGATTTGAGGCCCTTACGGTTTGGCTGGAGAAACAGGGAGTTGGAAAGGTCCATGCCTGTCTGGAAGCGACCGGCAATTACGGAGAAGATTTGGGAATCTATCTTCATGAAGCCGGTCACACGGTAAGCATTATTAATCCAGCTCGTATTAAAGGATTTGCCCAGAGCGAATTGCTTCGCACAAAGACAGATAAAATAGATGCCGCTTTAATTGCCCGGTTTTGTTTGGCTATGAAACCAGAGATCTGGACACCGCCTGCACCTGAGATAAGATCATTGAGAGCCTTGGTCAGACGGGTTGACAGTTTGATCGATATGCGCAGCCAAGAGAAGAATCGGATCAGTACGGCACATGAATCTGTTGTTCTTTTGATTAAAGAACATATCGTTTATTTGGATAAAGAAATTGAGAACATCAGGCGACAGATTGACGATTTGATAGGAAAGAATCCGTATCTTAAGCAAAGGAAGGATTTGCTGGCTTCTATTCCCGGTTTGGGCAAGGCAACCATCCCTCACCTTCTGGCGGAACTGGATGATCTTAATAAATTTACTCATGTTCGAGAAATGGTGGCCTTCATTGGACTTGCTCCCAAGGAAACACTTTCAGGATCATCTATTAAAGGCAAACCCAGATTGTGTAAAATTGGACACGCCAGGCTTAGAAAAGCGCTGTTTATGCCGGCATTGGTCTCGATTCAGTGCAATTCTGCTATGATTGCTTTTCATAATCGTCTGAAAGAAAGAGGTAAAAATGGCAAAGTTATTGTCTGTGCCATTATGCGAAAATTGGTTCATGTCATCTTTGGAGTCCTGAAGTCTGGCAAAAAGTATGACCCAAATTATAAACCGGTTTTCGCTTGACAAGAACGGTATCTTTCAATCGG
>PMNJ01000339.1 GCA_003162595.1 Bacteroidales bacterium
TCATTTTTACTCGGTCTGGCGTTCCTGAATACAACACAAGCTGCCACTGGATTTGTACCCATTATATTTGAATTGTCGAAACATTCAATGTGAACCGGCAAAACAGGCATATGAAGATCATTTTTTAATTTTTCCAGGTTTTTCCCCGTACGAACCTGTGGGGAGTGTTCCATTCTTTTCTTCTTTTGTTCCAGTTTATAGTAGATAGCATTACGTTCAGCCAGTTCCAGAAGTTTCTGTTTTTCACCTGCTTTAGGCACAGTATATTTAACCTTTTCCAGAAGAAGATCAGGTTTGAAGGGCAATATTATTTCAGGTGAATCGCTTAAAAGTCTTTGTCTGATTTCTGTGATGGCAAATCCAAGAATAGATTCTTTTTCTTCATTGATCCTTATCTTAAGTTCGACTGTAAGCGCTTGTATAACAGCTCCTTGTACTACTTTTAAGTAGTTTACATAAGCGTTGTCTGACTCCTGCGTAAAGGCGAATACATCTACATTCCTGATCGTGTTGCTTACAACTATTGACCTGCTTCTGAATCTTGAAAGTACATCAATCTTTTCCTTCACAGACTGGGCCTCTTCAAAGCGAAGCTCTTCCGAATATTTTACCATTGTCCTTTTCAGATGGTCTATTACAGATGAAATATTCCCTTTTAGAATATCTCTTATCTGATCTATACTCTCAAGGTAATCACTTTCCGACTGTTTACCCACGCATGGTGCCTTACAATTTCCAAGATGGTATTCGAGACATACCTTAAATTTTCCAGCTTCAATATTGGATTTTGTCAGGTTGTGGGTACATGTCCTTAACTTATATAATTGCTTAATAAAGCTTATAAGTGTTTTAACCATAAGTGCGGATGTATAGGGACCAAAATAAGCTGATCCGTCCCTTACAGGATTTCGCGTGCTGAAGACTCTTGGAAATGGTTCATTTTTTACACATATCCAGGGAAAGGTTTTATCATCTTTGAGTAGTATATTATATCTGGGCTGGTGCTTTTTGATCAGGTTGTTCTCAAGTAAAAGAGCATCTGATTCATTATCAACAACAATATGCTTAATATCAGATGTCTTTCTCAGAAGAGCTACTGTTTTTCCTGACTGATTTTTCGAAAAGTATGAGGTTACCCTCTTTTTCAGGTTTTTAGCTTTACCTACATATATTACTACTCCGGCAGAATCAATAAACTGATAGACTCCAGGATTATCGGGAATCAGAGACAGGATTGATTTAAATTTTGCCTCGGCTGACATAGGTGTTGAATAAATTTGTGGTAAAGATAATGTTTGTCTGCATTTGGTGCACACCCTCACTCTTCAGGCGGTGGACACTACCACCAAGTGGGGAGAAGCCTTCCGCCAGCAACTGGCGTAAGGCAGAGGGGTTTTAAGAATGTAATCAGATTCCTATTCAACAAACAACGATACCTGTTCGAATTTCTTAACATCAAATAATCCCTGATCGCCAATCTTCAGATCAGGTATAACCAGTAATGCCATAAATGACAACGTCATAAAAGGCGCTTTCATTTCACTTCCGAAGGAATTCACCAGCAGATTAAGTTTATCATAATCATGAGCTATCTCATCTACTGAACGGGTGGTCATTATACCACCAATATTCAGTTTAAGTGATTCTCTGGTTTTTCCTGAGGACACAGCAAGGCCACCTTTCATTCTGACAATTTCATTTATTGAATTTACAATGTCACGATCATTTGTTCCAACTGATATTATATTATGACTGTCATGGGCTATTGAACTGGCAAATGCTCCCTGTTTTAATCCGAATCCTTTAATAAATCCAACAGAAGGAGGAAAATCTTTATATCTGTCTTTAACAACTATTTTCAAAACATCGCTGCCAATATCAGGAGTTACATATTCCGATCCCCCTGAAGACCCATGGATCTCAGCTGTTACAAGCTCTCCCTCCTCTGCGACAATAATTCTTAAATCACTATATTTATTTTTAACCTTAATATCAGATTCATTTACCTTACTGCAATTAAATTTATTTATAGGTCTTCCCTCCTGATATTTAAACAAAACCTTCCCGTTGGAAAATACTTTTTTCCCTCTGATCCATGTTTCCTGAACATTCATTTTGTCCAGACTATCCACTACAATGAAATCTGCAGAATCACCGGGACGAAGAAGTCCGGCATCCAGAGTATAATGCTCTGATGGATTAACAGTGGCACTCCTGATAACATCGAATTCATTAAATCTATCTGCAATAAGCCCTGCAATTAATTTATTGATATGCCTTTTTTGCAGCATTTCAGGATGCAAATCATCACTGCACAACATAACCATATCAGGGTTCGTATTGAATAATGCTTTCAATGAATTAAGATTCTTTGCTGCACTTCCTTCTCTGATTAAAATTTTCATCCCAAGAGAAATCTTTTCCCTTGCTTCCTTAAGGCTGCTGCATTCGTGATCGGTAGATATCCCCGCTTTTATATATTTTTGTAAAGATTTCCCTGTCAACCCCGGTGCATGTCCATCAATTGGCTTACCCAATTCTTTTGCATAATTCAGCTTTTTTATTACCTCCGTGTCATCATGTATAACACCTGGAAAATTCATCATTTCAGACAGGTATTTTATTTCATGCATTTTCAGTAGTCTTCTTACTTCTGTATGATCCAGATTTGCACCATTGCTCTCATATATCGTTGCCGGGACACATGATGGTGCTCCGAAGAAAAAATTAAGAGGTACCTTCTTTGCATCATTAATCATAAATTCAACACCCTTGATCCCCAGAACATTTGCAATCTCGTGTGGATCTGATACAACTCCACATGTACCGTGTTTCACTGCAGCCATAGCAAATGCACCGGGAGTAACCATTGAACTTTCAATATGTATATGAGAGTCGATCAGACCTGGCATTATAAACACATTCGGAGCAGAATTCACTTTTTCAATATTTTCAATCTTTCCGTCCTTTATGCTTATACAAGCCTGATAAATATCCCCTGTATGAATATCTACCAACTTACCAGAGACTTTCATAAAAATAATTTTTATTTAATAAATAATATGTTCCACGTGGAACATATTATCTTCCCAGATACATTAATAATATATTAATATCAGAAGGAGAAACTCCGCTGATTCTTCCTGCCTGACCAATACTTCCCGGCTTAATCCTGCTTAGTTTTTGTCTCCCTTCTGTTGAAATAGAAACTAATTCATTAAAGTCTATATCCTCAGGAATTCTTAAACTTTCAAGTCTTTTTATTTTATCAGCTATGATCTTTTCGCGCTGTATATATCCTTCATATTTAATCTTAATCTCCGCCGATTCACATATTTCTTTAAACCTATCCGAATTTACGAATTTAAGTTTCTCTCCACCTTTTATTACTTTAAGAAGTTTCTTTACTTCAACCTGCGGTCTGCTGGCAATTGTAATGGCTTTAACTTTCTGTGTAATTTTATTTGTCTTTACTTCTTCAAGAAATTCGTTAATATCTTCCGGACCAACGCTACTTTCCGCAAGAAAATCAATTATCTCTTTCATCATATTCTCCTTCTCTTCCAGAATATTTACTCTGTTAATTTTTGCAGTTCCTAAATCAAAAGCTTTCCTGGTAAGTCTTTCATCTGCATTATCCTGCCGTAAAAGTATTCTGTATTCAGCTCTCGATGTAAACATCCTGTAAGGCTCATCAACCCCCTTTGTTACAAGATCATCAATCAAAACCCCTATATATGATTCTTCCCTTCCTAAAATAAAAGGATTATCTTTTCTAATTTTTAGTACAGAATTTATTCCCGCAATTAAACCCTGGGCAGCAGCTTCTTCATAACCTGTTGTTCCATTAATTTGCCCGGCGAAATACAAATTTTTTATAGCTTTCGTTTCTAATGTATGCGACAGTTGAGTTGGCTGAAAAAAATCGTACTCAATAGCATATCCTGGTCTGAACATTTCGACTTTTTCCAGTCCTTTTACTTTCCTCAGTGCTTTCAACTGAACTTCCAAAGGCAAGCTGCTGGAAAAGCCATTCACATAATATTCAATAGTATCTTCTCCTTCTGGTTCTATAAATAGTTGATGTGAATTTCTTTCTTTAAAAGTAACAACCTTATCTTCTATACTCGGACAGTATCGCGGTCCCCGTCCCTTAATTCTACCTGTAAATAAGGGACTGAATTTAAATCCTTTTCTTAGTTCCTCATGAACATCTTCATTTGTATGAGTTACGAAACAACTTTTTTGACTCAATAAGTTTTTGTTCTCTATAAGGTAAGAAAAAGTTCTTCTATCATCATCTCCTTTCTGTTCCGTCATAGCACTAAAATCAATTGACCTACCATCAATCCTTGCGCTTGTTCCTGTTTTCATTCTTTCAACAGAAAATCCAAACTCTTCAAGTTGTTCACTTAAACCTGTCGATGATTGCTCTCCTGATCTTCCGCCTTTCATTTTATTGAATCCTATATGCATCAAACCATTTAAGAAAGTTCCATTTGTGAGTATTACTCCTTTAGAAAAGAACCTTGTACCAAAAGATGTTTCCACACCTGCAACATTCATTCCATTAAGTATCAATGAAGTTGCCTGCTCCTGCCAGATAGAAAGGTTATCAGTCTTCTCAAGAATTTTTCTCCATTCTATTGTAAATCGCTGTCGATCACACTGCGCTCTCGGGCTCCACATTGCCGGGCCTTTTGACAGGTTAAGCATCCTGAATTGAATCATACTTCTGTCAGTCACAATTCCTGTCATTCCTCCCATTGCATCAATTTCCCTTACTATTTGTCCTTTTGCGATTCCACCTATTGCAGGATTACATGACATCTGAGCAAGTTTTGTCATATCCATTGTAATAAGTAATGTTCTGGCTCCCATCATTGCAGCAGTAAATGCAGCTTCACATCCTGCATGCCCACCCCCAACTACAATTATATCATATTCAAAATCCATATTCCTAATCTATACCTTTGCTTAACCAGAAATCTTCCATCTTTCTCATTTCATCCCTGCCGGATTCATTTGAATCATCAAATCCAACCAGATGCAAAACTCCATGAATCAGTACCCTCAATAACTCCTTTTCTAAACTAACTTTGTAGTTTATAGCATTTTCTTTAACTCTATCCAGGCTAATATAAATTTCCCCGTTTATTACATTATCCTCATTATAATTAAATGTAATAACATCAGTAAAGTAATCGTGTTCAAGAAACTCCAGATTAATTTCTATTAGATTTTTATCGTTAGTGATTATAAAATTAAGCCCCCCTGAAATCATTTCTTCTTTCCCGATGACCTCTTTAACAATTTTTACGGCTTTTCTCCATCCCTTAAGCCTGAATTTTGTATCATCATAAAATATTCTGATGCTCAAGATAAAATGTTCTTAAATGTCATTTTAACTGAATTTCCCTTTTTGCTGTATTCAATTTTATCGGCAAGATGTGACATAAGATAAATCCCTCGACCATTAAGAGCTTCTATGTTTTCCGGAGTTGTCGGATCGGGAACCGCTTCCGGTCTGAAGCCCGGACCTTCATCTGTAACTGTTATATTAAGTTCCTTACTTTTATAAGTAATCTCTATATTCACCATTTTTTCAGGATTCGAATGGTTACCATGTAAAATTGCATTATTTACTGCTTCCATCGCACAGACCAGAATTTTACCATAATTATCCTGTGAAATTCCAATTACTGCCGTAGTTTCATCAATTGCATTTTCTACAACTCTTAAATTTTCTACTTCTGATTCTATCCTGATTTTTTTATTCATAACTGTTTTAATGCCGTACGTTATACTAAATTTTTGCACATTTGTTACACAAAGCAATTAATTTTTTGCAATCCATGCTTCAGGATTAAGATAATCTTTCTCTTCACATATCATAAACTTCAAAATTGATTTATTTCCATTGTCCGTATCACAATAAACACTACCTATTTCCTCTTTCGTTTCAACTTTATCTCCGGTTTTAACTTTCAAATCTACTATATTTTGATAAACTGACAGGTATTTTCCATGCCTAATAATTACGATCATGTTGGCGCCTTGTACTGAAAATACCCGTGCAACTTCACCTTTAAAAATGCTTCTTACACTTGTTTTTCCTAAACTGGTAATCTCAATTCCTATATTATTCTCTGTTACATATTTTAATATCGGATGTTTTTGTATACCAAACTGACTTGTTATTATTCCTCTTTCAACAGGCCATGGTAACCTTCCCTTATTTTCAGCAAAATTTTCTCCTATTAATTTTTGCTCAGGGGTACTGTCAGATTTTACTGTCTTTTTTCTTTCAGCCTCCATCATTTTTGAAATCTCCTTTTCAATTTTCTCTGCAATTCGTTGTTTTTCTTCAAGTTCCTTTTTTAATTGCCGTTCCTTTTTACTTAAAGATTTTACAATTTCCTGCTTTCTTTCCTGCTCCGTCTGTAAAAGACTTTTTTGCACCTCTTCCCTTGTTTTTAAATCCGATATTCTTGAAAGATCGTTTTGTAATCTTTCCTTTGTAGTCATTATCTCGTCTTTCAACTCCATTATTATTTCAGACTCTTTTCTTCTGAATTTAGTCACCTGCTGCAAGTATTTCAATCGTTTATAGCCCTGATTAAAATCCTTTGCTGATAAAATATAAACAAGCTCAGGATTTTGTTTTTGTGATTTATACGAATTAACTACGGCGCGTGCATAATCCTTTCTCAAATCAACCAGATCACTTTCCATCATATCAATTGCGATAGTGTTTAATTCTATTCTATCCGTAAGTAAATTTATTTCGGAACGCATTCCCCTGATTATTGATTCTCTTAAATTAAGTTTATTCCCAATTATTTTCACTGCATTCATGCTTTCCTCCTTTTTCTTTGAAGTAGATTTCAGCATGTTATCGACATAGTTAATCTCATTCAGAGTTGCATTTCTTTTCTCCTCGAGTTCAGCTTTTGATTGAGCAAACAAACAGCTATTAATAACCCATAATAAAAAAACTGTAAGAATCAAATATTTCATACAAGCTCTATTAATTCATATCCTCTTCCGGGAATAAATTTTATACTTCCACTCCATGGGCATACAACTTTCTTAATTTTTATCCTCATGTGAGTATTGTATTGATTTACATCAAATTCAATTATTTTAGGGATTAAAATATCTGCAATGCTTAAGAAACCTTCATATTTGAATCTTACATTTTGTTGAACATAATTGTTGATGTCATTAACAGACGATATCTTTCTCTTTTTACAATCAATTTCATAATTCAAACTTATTCCTTTAACAAGACAATCTATTTTAAATCTGTTTTCTAAACATTTTTTCCTATTTTCCTCATAACCTTTTTCCAGCACTATGTCTCCGAAAATTAAAGGCAAACAACTAAGGTTAAATCCGTATTTCTTATTTAAATAAAAGGAATTAGCATAATACAATTTTCTGTTTATCCTGTCATTCACCAGTATGCTGTCATTCGAAATATAAATTCTGGCTCCTTCAATTCCTGATCTGCTTTTTAAACTGATAAGGTATTTGTCGGGCTTTTCAAATTTTATATTGCCGGTATATTTCTCCGTCCCTTTTTCTGTTACGACTTCAATTTCTGCTTTCTCTATATAAAAACTCAAATTTGTTATATTCTCTCCTTTTACATCTTCTAATATATTACCTGTCAACTGTTTAGTTAAATATTCCGATTTAGTATTGTCTAATTTTTTGCTTATTGAACAACCACCCAGTAATGTACCCAGAATTAATATGACAGCTATTTTTCGCAATTTCTAATTTCTTTTATCAATTCTGTTTTTGTACTATCAATTTTCAGTGAAATACTCCAGTTATAAACAGCTTCCTTACACTTATTTTGTTTTTTCAAAATATATCCATAATGCTCATACCAAACAGCATCAGACTTTTCTCCTTTGCTAATTACCGATTCCATAACTTTGGCAGCTTCTTTTAACTTTCCTCTTTTATAAAGAACCCATCCATAGGTATCCAGAAAGGTTGTATTTCCTTTATCTTTTTCGATAACTTTTTTCGCCATCACTTCAGCCTCTTTAAGATTCTTATTCTGCTCAGCCAGGTAATACGCATAATTATTTATAACTGTAAGGTCATCATTATTGTTTTTCAGTGCTTCCTCGAATGTCTCAAATGCTTTTGAATAGTCTTTCATGCGGTAATAAACATCTGCTCTAGTCGTAAGTACTTGAAGTATAAGGTCTTTATTATCACCCGCCAATATTTCAGCTTTTTTCAACTCTTCAAGCGCAATTGAATAATTCCCTGTTTCCAATGCACCGTTAGCATATAGTAACTTAGCAGGAAGCGATGTGTTAAACTTCGTCGCACAATCTTCTCCTACTGTATATAGCTTATTATAATTTTTTAATTGAAGGTAGCCTATAAGTAGCTTTTCCCAGGCGTAGTAATTTTCAGGGTTTGTTAAAATTATCTCCTCGAGTCTTTCTGTCGCTTCAACCAACTTATTTTCCTTTAACAGCAATTCAGGACGAAGGAGCGGAATAATATTATCATCTTTATAATTTGCTTCTAAAATCATTAACGAAATAATTTCCTTTTGCTCAAATTCTTTATCCAGCTCAGGAATTTCAATAATTTTAGCCATAAGTGCTATTTTGCTTTCCTTATCAACCTTATTATTAAGAAGAACCGTATTCAACAGAATAAACAAATCATTATAACTTTTTTCCGTTAAAAGAAAATCACAAAGTGTAAGCTGAACACTTGCATCTTCAGGATTTCGATCCAATAAATTTTTATACACATCAAGAGCTTTTTGATTTTCGCCCTTTCCCCTGTATATATCTGCAAGGACACCATTGTACTCTACTTCCTCCGGATATTCTTTAAGAAGCGCCTCGGCTTTAACCATTGCATCATCATATTTACCTTCCGAAATGAGGCTTTTGACTGATGATAAAGTAGAAGATTCATTTACTCCGTATTTCTTATCAAAAGATTCAAATATAAAATTTGCTTTCTCAAATTTCTTATTCTCAGCATAAAGGTTTCCAAGAGTCAGTTGGAGATCCTCTTTATCAGGAAAATATTTTACTGCTTTTTCATAAGAAACTATAGTACTGTCAAGATTCTTCTCCTGATAGTATACTCCTGCGAGCATTGTCAGATACCATATATTTTCCTGATTTATTGATAATGCCCTATTCAGATATTTCTTTCCGTTTTTAATATCCCCGTTTGCGATTACTATCTGCGCCATTTGATAATATGAAGCGTCACTTTCAGGGTTAATTTTAATACATTGTTCCAGATATTTAAGCGCATCACCACCATTTCCCAACAGTTTTTGTTTGAGCGCTTCTACATAAACCTCATTAAATGCAGCAGCATCAAAACTGCCTTTTGATTTTTGAATTTTACCTGAAGGACTCAAACTTTTAGAACAAAAAGAAAAACTTATAACTATAACCGCTAAAAAAAAGTAACCAATCCTGTATGATTTCATAATTATTTTTTACCTGTGTAACCAAACCCTCCTACTCATCGATCAGAATCCAATAAAATATCAACGCTCGCCCATTCAGCTTTCTCTTGTTTATTAATAATCATCTGACAGTTGAGTATTCAGGTAACTGATGTTTTGACTTGTTTATTACTTTAATTCTCATTTTTAATTACCAAAAAATATTCCCTAAATTTCATAACAAATATACAGCTAATGACTTTATCAATATTTTTTAAATTTTGTTTGGTAAAAATAATGTAATTTGAAAACCAATATTTTCTTGTATCGTCCAAAGTTAAATATCTTTGCATTCACAATTACAGAACTTTATTAACCAATTTCCATTATTCATGAATCTCAATTTTAATAAGTCATTGTTTGTTTTTTCTTTTCTTTGCACGTTATCCTGCAGCGCACCTGGAGGGAATGAGAATACAACTGTTTCCATTAAAACCACATTGGGGGATATCAGGATAAAGTTATATGACGAAACACCCCATCATCGCGATAACTTTATCAGGCTGATAAATTCTGGCTTTTATGATGGAATCTCTTTCCATCGTATTATTAAAAATTTTATGATTCAAGCCGGGGATCCCCTTACTAAATCCGGTTCATTAAAGAATATTTCTGACTCTCTAAAGACCTATACTATTCCTGCCGAATTTAATAATAAATATTTTCATAAAAAAGGAGCTCTCGCTGCTGCCCGCCAGGGGAATGAT
This sequence comes from Bacteroidales bacterium, assembly GCA_003162595.1. Taxonomy (GTDB): domain Bacteria; phylum Bacteroidota; class Bacteroidia; order Bacteroidales; family VadinHA17; genus LD21. The sequence continues at coordinate 10,222 of PMNJ01000339.1, forward strand.
GTAAATCCAGCAATGAGATCTTCCGGAACCCAGTTTTATATTGTACAGGGAGTTAAATTAAGTGATGATGAACTTAATCTCGCTGAACAAAAAATCAACAGTAACATGAAGCAAAATTGTTTTTCCCGTTTGCTTAAGGAAACATCTGATAGTGTGAGATTAGCAGGCAAAACTCTGACAGATGCTGAAATCCAGGATATCGCCTCTGTTAAGATGTTTCAATATCTTACAACCTACAAAGAATACAGGATTTCTGAGGAACAGCGAAATGTTTATAAAACTATCGGTGGTACTCCCCGTCTTGATGGAACCTACACTGTATTTGGTGAAGTAACTGAAGGTTTGGACATACTTGATAAAATCGCTGATGTTCAGACTGATAGCAATGATAAACCATTAACTGATATAAAAATCATTAAAATAAAAATTGTTAAAAACTGATTTTGATTTAAAACACTCTTTTAATGCTTCAAAAAATTACAAATCTGTTAAGTGAGGTTTCCTCCTTCGCTGTAAAAAACACTGCGGAACTTGAGCTATTCCGTCTGAAATACCTTAGTAAAAAGGGATTACTTTCTGATCTCTTCGAAGATTTTAAAAATGTACCCGCTACAGAAAAGAAAGAGATTGGACAAAAACTCAATCTTTTAAAGCAGAATGCGCTTGAAAAATATAATTCTCTTAAAAGTGAGCTTCTAACCCTGGAAGAAAAAGTGGACAGTTCCGATTTAACAAGGCCTTCATTTCCATATTCTTTAGGGTCGCGTCATCCTATTTCTATTGTAAGAAATGAATTAATAGACATATTCACCCGTATAGGTTTTACTGTTTCGGAAGGTCCCGAGATAGAAGATGACGATCATGTCTTCACAAAACTAAATTTTGCTCCGGAACATCCGGCAAGAGATATGCAGGATACTTTTTATATTTCCAGGATTTCTTCTGAAGATTCGAGTCCGGAGGATATTTTACTCCGTACTCACACATCTTCGGTACAGGTAAGGGTCATGCAGAATCAAAAACCGCCTATCCGCACCATTTCACCGGGCAGAGTGTTCCGCAATGAGGCTATCTCTGCCAGGGCTCATTGTATCTTTCATCAGGTTGAAGGTCTGTATATTGATGAAAATGTTTCATTTGCTGATCTTAGACAGACTTTACTTTTCTTTGCAAGAGAGATGTTTGGAAAAGAGACTGAAATCAGGCTTAGACCATCATATTTCCCTTTCACCGAGCCTTCTGCAGAAATGGATGTTAGTTGCAGGATTTGCGGGGGAAAAGGCTGCAATGTTTGTAAACATACCGGCTGGCTCGAAATTTTAGGTTGTGGTATGGTACATCCCAATGTTCTCGAAGCCTGCAATATTGACAGTAAAAAATACACCGGTTTTGCTTTTGGAATGGGTATTGAACGGGCAGCTATGCTTAAATATGGAGTTAATGATCTGCGTTTGTATTTTGAAAACGATCTCAGATTTTTAGATCAATTCAAGAGCGCATATTAACTAGTTTGAACATTTAAATAACGATAGTGTTAATATCTGCATTATAATTTAGGAGATAAAATGAAACAGCAAGAAATTCATGTACCGCTGTGTGACAGTTGTTCGCTTGAATCGGGGTCGATTTTTAAGTATCTTACTCCTGACGAAGTTGAGGCTCTTAACTTTGAAAAGGATTTCAGGCAGTATAAACGTGGCGACATTCTTTATCAGGAGGGCAACCGGATAAGCGGATTCTTCTGTATAAACAGTGGCATCATTAAAGTATTTAAAACGGGCTTTGATGGAAAAGAACAGATAATCAGATTTGCAAAAAAAGGAGATATTATTGCATACCGAAGTGTTTTGAGCAATGAGCTTGCATGTACTTCTGCAAAAGTTATCGAAGATTGTCAGGTTTGTTTCATCCCTTCAGAAATTCTCATATCTTTTATCAAATCCAATCCTGCCTACGCTCTGGAGCTGCTTAAACTTGCCTGCCATGAGTTAGGTGAAGCTAATTCTTTTATAACAGATATAGCTCAGAAAACTGTTAGGGAGAGACTGGCAGAGATCCTTCTTCTTCTGGTCCATGATTTCGGCCTTGATGATGAGCAATTTCTCAATATCTCTCTTACCCGGGAAGAGCTGGCAAATATTGTAGGAACTGCAACAGAATCAGTTATCAGGTTATTATCAGAGTTTAAGTCGGACAAACTTGTTGAATTAAACGGAAGAAAAATTAAGATCTTAAATACAAANNAATACTAATCAGCTAAAGCCTTTGTGATCCTTTGTGAAATCCTTAGTGTTCCTTCGTGGTTAATTTTTTTTACCACTAAAAGTCACAAAGTAATACACAAAGTAACACTAAGGTAATAAGCTCGATTTAAAACAATGTCCCCGGCATATCATGACCGAATTGTTTTCCGAGATGTTTATAAGCATGCTCTGTAGCTTCACGGCCTCTCGGAGTTCGTTTAAGATAACCTTCCTTTATAAGAAAGGGTTCATACACCTCTTCAATTGTCCCGCTTTCCTCACCTACTGCGGTAGAGATAGTATTTAATCCAACAGGTCCGCCACTGAATTTGTCAATTATTACTGAAAGAATTTTGTTATCCATTTCATCAAGACCATGTTGATCAATATTCAGAGCCTTAAGACCATATCGTGTTATATCTATATCAATTTCGCCTGAGCCTTTAACCTGGGCAAAATCCCTGATACGCCTGAGAAGGGCGTTGGCAATTCTCGGGGTACCTCTGCTTCTTCTGGCAATTTCTATTGCCGCCTCCTCAGCAATTCTTACATTAAGTATTCCTGCCGATCTTTTAACAATTCCCTTAAGTATCTCATGATCATAATATTCAAGATGGAATTTAATTCCGAACCGTGCTCTTAAAGGACTGGTAAGAAGGCCTGAACGGGTTGTTGCGCCAATTAGTGTAAAACTATTAAGTGTTAATTGGACACTTCTTGCGCTTGGTCCTTTGTCAATCATTATATCGATCTGGAAATCTTCCATTGCAGAATAAAGATATTCTTCTACAACCGGACTCAGGCGATGAATTTCATCAATAAAAAGTACATCTCCTTCCTGGAGGTTTGTGAGTAATCCTGCCAGATCTCCGGGTTTATCCAGCACAGGCCCGGATGTAACCCTGAGGTTAACCTGTAACTCATTAGCTATTATAGTGGCAAGCGTTGTTTTACCCAATCCCGGAGGACCGTGTAAAAGGACATGATCTAGCGATTCTCCTCTCTGTTTAGCAGCAGTAACAAATACAACCAGATTTTCAATTACCTGTTTTTGTCCTTTAAAATCGCTGAAACTTAATGGTCTAAGCTGTTTCTCAAACTCCTTGTCGGTTGTTGCGATAATCTCTTTTCTGATGTTAATATTCTCTTCCATAAAGCAAAGTAACTATTTAATCAGTTTTGTATCACTTTCCGGAAGCTTAATTCTAACACCGTTAATACTTACCTCAACATCATCCTTATAAGAAATAACAAGAAAAGGAGCTCCATCTTCATTAAATTTTTTCCAGGTTTTTTGTCTGATGCCCATCTGGAAATATTGTTCTTCTTTAATTTTACCGTTCTCGTAATAGAAAGTTTGTTGCCCGTCGGGATTGCCCTGTACAAAGTTTCCCTTGAATTTTGGCTTTCCGCTGTTATAAGAGGTTTTCCATAATCCATCTTTTAGTCCGGTAATATATTTTCCTTCCTCTGTCAGTTCGCCGGTTTTATATTTCCATAACCCGTTTTTCTCTCCGTCAGAATACTGGCCCTGCGCAATAATATCTCCCGTCTCTGAGTATTCGGTTGAACGTCCGTCACGCTGTCCCTGGAAGTACTCTTCCTCTTTCCTCAGCGTACCGTTATCATAATACCAGTTCCATAACCCGTCGGGACGACCATTATTATAAGAGCCCGTCTGTTCCACTTTTTCTGAGATGTTATAAAATTTCCACTGGCCAGTACGGCGGTTATCGGTGAACTGACCTTCAGCCTGTACTTTTCCATTGGAATAGAGATCTTTCCATTTACCGTTTCGGTTTCCGGCTTCGTCAACAATACCCTCGGAGAGGAGCAGACCGTTATCGTTGTAAATATAAGCATCGGCAACTTTTCCGTCTATTCCATATTCCCTGTGAACACCTACCGGAATTTTGTTCCGGTATGGACCACTATAGATCAGTTTACCATTTTCATCATGCTTATTTACTATTTCAATGTCAGGTTCATCCTCAACTCTTGATTTCACGATTGCTCCATTTTCATAAAGCATGGTAAGAACAAGTTTTCCATGGGTATCATACTCTTTATAATACCCATGAACAAGATCATCTTTATATGTTTTTTCAGTTTTAATTCCTCCGTTTGGATAGAATTCTTTCCAGTCTCCTTGCTTTAAACCATTCTTTTCGCTTCTGTTTATCTTTTCCCTGCTTACAAGAAAATCATTAGTGTATTCAAGCAGGGTAATTATATTTCCATCCTGGTCATACTCTTTTGATAAACCTTCCTTTTTACCGGCATTATAGGTAAATGTCTGCAGTATCTTTCCATCAGGATAATAGTTATATGCAGTACCCTCTTTTCTGTCAGCAGCAAAAAGTTCCTTTGACCAGATATAAACTCCCCGGGAGGCATCCTTCTTATATTTATAATACCATCCGTTCTTTTTACCATAGAGCCAATTTATTTTTTCTGTGGTGTCTCCGGCCTGATCATAAAACAGCCAGATACTATCAAGAAGAAAATTTGTTCGCTTTCCTTCAGATTTTTTAATACCGGTAACATAGTAACTTTTCCAGAATCCTTCAGGTTTTCCGTTTTTGATCAAGCCTTCACTTGAGACAGCTCCGTTCGGGTATTTAAATACCTGATAACCATCCTTTAAATTATCATTTTCCTGTGAAGAACTTATTTTACAGATTAAAACAAAAAATATTAAAATAACAATTCTTTTCATGATTTAAAGACCAAGTTTTTCTGATATTTCCATCATTCTTATTATAGGTTTTTGAGCTCTTACAAGTGTTTTTTCGTCAATAATAATTTCGGGCTTTTCATTTTTAAGACAACTCAGTATTTTTTCAATGGTTATAAGTTTCATAAAACTGCATTCACTACATCCGCAAGTCGAATCTCTTGGAGGAGCAGGAATATATGTTTTTCCCGGGTTTTCCTTTTTCATCTGATATATTATACCCACTTCAGTTGCTACAATATAGCAATTTCCTTTGTCTTTCTTAGTGAATTGCAATAATGCTGAGGTGGAACCAATAAAATCTGCAACTAGTCTGACAGGCAATTCACATTCAGGATGAACGATAATTTTTGCATCAGGATTTTCTTTTTTTAGTTTAATAATTGCTTCGAGAGAAAATTCTTCATGAACATGGCATGATCCATTCCATATTACCATATCCCGTCCGGTTTTATTCAAAATATAGTTTCCAAGGTTCCGGTCCGGTGCAAATATTATCTTTTCTTCATTTGGAAGTGACTCAACAATCTGAACAGCATTTGATGATGTACATATTATATCAGACAATGCCTTTATTTCTGCAGTCGTATTTACATATGAAATTACTGTTCTTCCAGGGTTTTCATTCAAAAAATTCTCAAAATCCACTGCTTTGCATGAGTCGGCAAGAGAACAACCAGCATTCATATCAGGAAGAAGTACTTTCTTTCCGGGAGCAAGAATTTTTGCAGTTTCTGCCATAAACTTAACTCCTGCAAACAGGATAATATCAGCTGAATTTGAAGCAGCTTTTTGAGAAAGAGCAAGACTGTCTCCGACAAAATCAGCAATATCCTGAATATCTCCGGTCTGATAATAGTGAGCAAGAATAATTGCATTTTTTTCTGCTTTCAGTCTTTTTATTTCCAATATATTTTGTTCTGTTGATTGCATTTTTAGTAGTAAAAAAATCACTTTAATCAGAGTATAAACTTAATCATTATTGCAATATCGAAATTCACCTGTTGCAGTTTCCAAACATTAATTAACATTATAATATTCTTATATTTTAATAATAAATTTATTTATGATGATGATGATATCCTGTTAATAGTGTTAATANNAAAAGTAAAGTTTTTAAGGTTTATTTAAAGTTCATATTTTGACTTTATTTTCTTATAACTTTATTCAATCAGTTCTCCGGTACTTCTAAACTTTTAATTTGGTTGATAAAACATGATGTTATGATTCTTTTTTGTCAATTATTTACAGGTTATTAACAATTTTAGCATAAAACCCCTCTGCCATCCGCCAGCTGGCGGATGGCTTCTCCCCCAGGGGGGAGATAATTATCTGATATTTAGTTGAATCACACTAGAAAGTAGCGGATTTTTCCCCCCTTGGGGGGAATGAAAAGGGGGTAAATCCC
>PMNJ01000019.1 GCA_003162595.1 Bacteroidales bacterium
AGATGAGAACCATCAAGAGGAGGCAAGGGAATAAGGTTGAAAATAAAAAGCCCCCAGTTAATATAAATTGCATAAATAAAAACTTCAGATAATACTTGCCAGAAAGGTGTTATGTGACTAAATGCAGCAGCAGAGAGTAACGAGAAAATAATAGAAAGCAACATTGCAATCACTGCATTCGACAATGGTCCGGCTAATGCTATTTTGATAACGTCTGTTTTAGGATTTCTGAGATTCTGCTCGTTAAACTGAACAGGTTTGGCCCATCCGAATCCGACGAATATTAACATTATAAATCCAAGAGGATCAATATGCTTTAGCGGATTAAGTGTAACCCTTCCCTGGTCTTTTGAAGTAGAATCACCGCACATATGGGCAACCAGTGCATGGCAGTATTCATGCACGGTCAATCCAAGAATAATACCGGGAAGAAACTTTAAAGCCCGGGCTAAATCAAAGCCTCCCATTCTGTCTTTTATTGACAGGCTGGTAAAAATCAGCCGGTGTCAGATGACACTTGTTTATCATTTCAATGGCATAATCAGCTCCACTGAAGTTAGAATCCATATTGTTGGTTCCAACAGTAAATTTTACTCCGGCATTTTTTGCCCTGGTTATAAACTTAGCTGATGGGATTTTAAACCTGTTATTTATCTCTATGGCGATGTTATGATCTTTTGCTGCTTTAATTACCCTGTCCATCCTTTCTTCTGTCCAGAACGAATCATATCTTTCTGCCATCTGGGCCGGCAAATAAGTTGGATTCACATACATATTTATTGGTTCGGAACTCAATATCTTAACAATAGTATTAACAAGGTAATTCATAAATTCTTCCTCATTATCGATCCATGTTTCTTCTTTAATCCATATCCTGTTCCTTCTTCCTTTTGCATCTGTGAAGGTCATTGCATCCGTAAAAACATAATCAAATTTATTTATCGATTCCTTTGAAAAATTATTCAGCCATTCTCTGCCTTCAGCCTGCATACCAATTAAAAACTGGGGATAATTTTTTAGAGAGTTTATAACGGAATCAATCTGACTATCACTGTGAACAGGGAACCCAATTCCGACATTTGTTACAAGTCCATATCTGATGTTCTCGTTTTGGGATTTTTTTACTGCGTCTGCGATCGTAAAACCTCCTTTACAGTGGACATGTAGATCAGTGAGAGGAAAAGGGCTTTTAGTCTGACAATTGCATAATATGAATGATAATAAACCGACGAATAAAACTGTGATTCTTTTCATATTTTTATATTATTAAATGCTAAATGGTGATTCAATTTTAAGAGTAGTTAGATTCTCTGAATACAGAGGGCGTAAAGCTAACAAACTTTTATTTATGACAAAAATCCATTATGTTTACAAAAAGAGAAAATTCATGAAGAAGATATTTATTTTCTGCTTGTTAATAATTCTGGCCAACTCTCGGGGAGTTTTTTCACAATCTTCTAATGATACTCTCGCATATTTATTAACATGTGGACCAGGCACCGAGACCTATTCAATATATGGTCATAGCGCCCTGAGAGTTGTAATACCTGAAAAACATTCGGATACTGTCTATAATTGGGGAATATTCGATTTCAGTGCTCCAAATTTTGTCTGGAAATTTGCAAAAGGAAGATTGGATTACCTGCTAGGTGACGAATCATTAAATGGATTCCTTCAGGAATATTTTTTTGACCATCGATATGTATATTCTCAAAAAATAAATATTAATCAGGATGAAATAAGAATACTGGTATCACTCATAAATGAGAATTTAAAACCCGAAAATATAAAGTACAGGTATGACTTTTTCTATGATGATTGTTCTACAAGGATAAGAGATCTTCTTGAAAAATCCATAGGTCAAAAACTGATATACCCGCCTCTTGAGACAGACAGAATTCCTTCTTTCAGGGACCTTGTTTCCAAATATCAGAATCCTTACCCCTGGTATAAATTCGGGGTTGATCTTATAATGGGTTCCACATCTGATAAGAAGGCGGTATTCAGAGACAGGATGTTCCTGCCTATCGATATGAAGGATGAATTATCAAAATTAGTTATTCAAAGATCTGAAAAAAGAATTCCTCTTCTTCAGAATCCTGAGGTTTTGCTTGATTTTGATGCTCCTGTAATAAAGCAAAAGTTCCTTACCTCTCCTTCATTTGTTTTTACATTTGTTATAATATTAATTCTGGTACTGGCAGCATTGATAAAAAACAGAAAGATTATCAGGATAATTGATATTATTATCTTTTCGGTTTTTTCAATACTTTCCATATTAATGATCTTCTTCAACTTCTTCACTGATCATCAGCAGATGAAATGGAATCTGAATATAATCTGGCTGAATCCAATTATTATAATATGCATGATTATGCTGATCCTTAATAAAACCGGAACGCTCTGGTTCAGGATACTATTTTTTATCTCAGCTGGTTTTCTTGTACTCCAGTTTATTTTACCACAGGATTTCAATATTGCATTTTCCCTCCTGGCAATTATCATATTAATCAGAAGTTCAGTAAGATCGGGATTTGACTGGAACCCGCTAACACTAAAATAACACCACATCCTTTTGTACTTAGATGAACTCACCCCCCAGTCCCCCTCTCTAATTTTTAGAGGGGGTGTAACACATTTGATATTAATCATCTCCCTCTCTTTACAAAGTAGAGAGGGGGATAAAGGGGGTGANNCATTCCTTAACAAGAAGTTAAAAGTTACCGGACTTCCTTTGTATTCTGTTTTCCCAAAAGAAATCAGGTATGGTTAATGAAACTCAATTTACTATATTTGCTACTTAAATTTTTAAGCTATGGAGCAAACTGCTGACATCAG
>PMNJ01000279.1 GCA_003162595.1 Bacteroidales bacterium
AAATCCTGCCCACTTATCGGGACAACGCCACCTAGACAACTTCATCGTGATACCAAACTTTCGTCCACTTACCGGGACTTTGCAAAAACGCATGCCAACCCGACACGAACGGCAACTCAATTAAACCGCCGGGCCGTTATAGTGCATTCGGGGATCGTGTCCACCCCAGAGTGACCCAGTGGAACGCACTATAACGGTGGCATATTTCAAAACTAAGCCATCTGGACAGTTTCGTCATGACACCAAACTTTCGTCCATCTACCGGGACTTTGCAAAAACGCATTCCAACCCTGACACACGCCTATCCTGATATCGACCCACTGGGCCATTAAACATAAATTATACCGATAAAAACTGGATATCAGCAAAAAATAATTAATTATTTAGTTGTATAACTAATATATTCGTTATACATTTATGGTTAGGTTGGTTGGATTTAGAAATTAAATATTTTACGATGTTAAGAAACTTTTTTAACTCGGCTATCCGGTTCTTAAAACACAACAAATTATTTGTCGGAATCAATTTGATTTGTTTGTCAATAGCATTGGCAGCATCGTTCATTATGATGCTATATGTAATAAATGAGCTCCGGTGCAACTATTATAATACTAAAATTAATAGGATATACAGAGTTCTGAATTACAATGAAGAGATTAAGAAAACTATGAATGCGACACCATATTTTCTTGCAAATTCATTAAAAGCAGTATTTCCACAGATCGAAAAATCCACAAAAACATTTAAAATATGGAGATTAAAAGTGAAGGTTAATGATGAATTTATAAATGTCCCGGATGCAATATCAACAGATTCTCAAATATTTGACATATTTACCATTCCATTAATAAATAAATCCTCTGACAAAGACTTACTTGAGGACGAAAACTCGATCGTAATTTCCAGAGAACTTGCTGATAAGATTTATCCCGGACAAGATCCTGTCGGACATGAAATTACTTTACAGGTAAATAATATGGACTATATATTCATAGTCAGTGGTGTATTTGAGAATATCCCATTCAACTCAACTCTAAAGGCTCAATGTTTTGTAAATCTTAATTGGACAAAAAGGTTGCTAACAAGAACTTTTGGGTTTGGTAATTTTGATAAAGACTGGTCTCTTAATCTTTTTGAAACATGGATTCTTCTTTCGAAGGAAAGCAATCCTAAAAATTTTAGTAAACTGATTAAAGACTTTGAAAAAAAATATATTGGTGAAAAATCTCAATATCATTATTCAATACAAAGTTTACGTGATGTATATCTTGGCTCAGATAATATTTCTCAGAATGGAATAGTAGGTAACAAAAATAACATTAGAATTTTTTCTGCTTTTGCGCTGCTTATAGTTCTGGTCGCTACCCTGAATTACATAATACTTTCAACAACTGTGTCTCTGGGAAGAAGGATGGAGGTAGGTATCCGAAAGGCATTTGGAGCTACTAGAAGAGAAGTAGTGCTTCAAATGTTAAGCGAATCGGTTTTGTTGGCTCTTTTTGTTTTGCCGTTAGCCTATTTTTTAATGAGGTTAGCACTTCCTTTTGCAGAAGATATTTTTCAAACAAAGCTTCATATAAATTCATCAAATATATTTTGGTACTGTTTTGCTTACCTAGGTTTAACAATAATTATTGGCATTGCTTCAGGGCTTTATACTTCTTTTTATTTGTCCAGGCTTAATATTATTGATGTTTTTAGAAATCAGCCTTTATTGGGTAAAAGGAAACAGTTAATCCGCTCTTCATTAATTATTGTGGAACTTATTATATTTTGTTCCTTCATTTCATCTGCACTTATTATACGCGCCCAGTACAAATATGAAATAACCAAGGATTTAGGATATTATAACAAAGATATTCTTTTGATTAATTTTGGTGATTCTTATGCTACTTCTGCTTTTATCAATACTGTTAATTCTTATCCGGAAGTGATTAAGGCAGCAGGAACTATGGAACATCTTCCGCTTGTGCCAGGACTGACTATAATTAGTCATAATTTTCAAGATAAATCTGAAGAGGTTCGTCTTACAGGATTTTCAGTTGGGTATGATTTTATTCAAACAATGGGAATAACGATGAAAGCTGGTCGAGAATTTTCAAGAGATTTTGGAAGCGATCTTGAGCAATCCGTAATTTTGAATGAAACCGCTGTAAAAAGTCTTGACATAGAGGGTGACCCGATTGGTCAGAAAATTGGAAATACGGATATTAAAACAATTATTGGGATAGTAAAGGATTTTAATCTTCTCTCCCTGCATAGTGAAATTCCCCCCACTGAGATATATTTATCAGAAGATTATTATATGCGCCAGGTTGCAATACATTACAAATCTGGAACTCTAAATATATTATTGCCAAAGCTGCAAGCAGAATGGAAGAATGCTGTCCCCCATAAGCCCTTTGATTATTCAACAATAGAAGAAATCATAAAAAGTCAATATACCTCGGAAAGTAATTTAAGCAACATTATATCAATATTTGCTGTCTTTACATTTCTCATTGCTGCATTTGGATTATTGGGACTTACTTTCTTTGTAAGTCGGTCGAGAACAAAAGAAATAGGTTTAAAAAAAGTATTTGGCAGCTCTGAAAAATCTATAGTTTATTCCTTCTTATTGAATAATCTGATCCTTGTAGTAATTGCAGCATTGATCTCTTTCCCAATAACTCTTTTAATTATGAAGACTTGGTTAAATAATTTCCCGTTTAAAACGAATATCAGTTTCCTAATTTTTATTATCTCGTTTTTAATATCAGCAACTATTGTCCTTTCAACAGCATTTCTCTATGCTTACAAGGCAACTCATATAAATCCTGTTGAAGCACTTAAACACGAATAACCCAGATACATGACGACAGCCTGTTTCAGGGACCATATAACCAAGACAAATTCATCATGACCAATAATTAAAAATAACGCACTATAACTCGGACGGTTTAATTAAGTGCCTTCCGCCAACCCAGGACAGCTTTGTAACCAGTCCCAAAATCTATGTTCATAAACTCTGTTCCATTTATAAAATACTCTGACACCTGGACAGTTTCGTCTCCCGGGACAGCATCTTTGGGTTGGCGGGCCGACGCGCTGGTGCCTTGTTTTTTGCTCGTAACCTAGACTATTTCATCGTGACACGAAACTTCACTGCCATCTATCTGGACGTGGTACCGTCTAACAGTTACACCGTGACCCTCGGCTTCGCTGCCGTCTACCGGGACTGGCAAAAAACGCGGCACCGCGATGCAGACGGCACCTAATCAAACCGCCGGGCCGTTGGGTTTAATACGTAACGATTGGAAGTTACGTTCCCCTAGACAAAATCGAAATTTAAAACTTAGTGAATTCAGAAAACATTTTATGAAATACTATTTAATTGCACTTTTCATTTTTTTAAACATCCCTATTAAAAGCCAAATTTTAAATCTCGGTGATCCAGGTTTTAAAGGGAATATTAGTAGAGTAATTGAAAAATCAGTACGATATCCAAAAAGTTGGAGAGAGTTCAGTTTTGATAACAAATCGAAGATTATAGAAGATCAAAGTTTTAGAGATGATAAGTTAGTAGAAGATGTAAAATGGAACTATTTAGATCTTGATTCTGTAGTTATTGCAAAAGAAAAGAATGGAGACAAAGTTTCCACTCATAAATCGTATTTTGATTCAAGTAAGAGACTTATTAAATATGAACTTTTCTCTCCCGATGACTCTATTTTTCCATCGATTGTAGAAAATAACGTAAAATACTTTAATGGTCTAATCCAACAATTCAACAGGTTTCTGTTAAACCGCAAGGATACAATATTTAACGAATTCTACAGATATGAATATAGTCAGGACAAGACTAGTCTGATAATAAGCGAAAACGATAAAAAAAACCATAGCACTGAGACAATTACCTTAAAATTTGATAAAAAGGGGAATCAGATAAGTAAGGTAATTGACTATAATGATCCATCAATTGTAGTCACTGGGGTAAGACCTTGGACCAAATCAAAACGGGATAAATACCGAATAGATTGCAAATATGACAAATTTGGCAACTGGATTAAAAGCTACGCAGTAACCAAATTCTGTAAGTATAAAATTTGCACTAGAGAAATTCAATATAGATGACTTCGACCATCCGGACAATTAAAAAACTAAACCCAACTCGGTCGGTTTAATTAATTGCCTTTTGCAACCCGGACTACTTCGTAATCAGCCCCAAAAGTCTATGCGAGCAAATTCATTTCAACTTATCAAATTTTGTTGAACCCGGACTGTTCCTGCTGCCAAGACAAAGTCAATAGGGTTGCAAGCCGACGCTTAAGTTGTCATGGTTTTTGCATCGCCATCTGGACAATTATATCTTGACGTGACAACTTTGTACTATCTACCGGGACTCAGCCATCTGGACAGTTTTATCGTGACACCAAACGCTCATCCATCTACCGGGACTTTGCAAAAACACATGCCAACCCTGTCGCGGACGGCAACATAATTAAACCGCCGGGCCGTT
>PMNJ01000209.1 GCA_003162595.1 Bacteroidales bacterium
GATCTGTTTATGCAAAGAAGATTCGGAGGTGTAATTGCAGGAGAATCAAATGTTTATGACGACAGGAGAATCAATCAGTACGAGATTGGAAAAGCTTCGCTTTTTGAAGCTGAACGTATAAAAACCGAGCTGTTCAACTTTGAACACGATCTTTGGGAATACTAATCTGATAATCCTCGAATATTATATATGATAGAGACAGGCCTGAGACCTGTCTCTTTTTTTTTACTCCTCTCTATTTTCTTAACCCTTCCCTGCCCTTCCCTTAAACAATAAGGGAAGGGAAAGTCACTGATGAATAATTAGTTACTCCCCTTCCCTTAGACTTAAGGGAAGGGGTTGGGGGATGGGTTAAAAAAGAGATGAGATATGATTATAAGAACTTTTCTTTTGTCGAGTTCTTTACATCCTCAAGATATTGTTTGATATTTTGTTCTTCTTCCTTTTTAACAATCAGAAGGACATTATCCGAATCCACAACAATATAGTCTTTGAGTCCCTGTATAACTGCTATTTTACCCGGAGAAATATTAAAGATATTCCTTTCATTTTCATAAGAAAATATATCTCCCCTGATTACTGAGTTTCCCTTTTTATCAATAGACGAATGCTCACAAAGTGAGCTCCAGGTTCCAAGATCGGACCAACCTATGTCAGTACACATAACATATACATTGTCAGCTTTTTCCATAATACCGTAATCAATTGATATGCTCTTGCATTCAGCATAAGTCTTTCCGATAAAGCTCATTTCCTGTTTTGTACCAAAGAGATCCCTTCCTTCATCGAATACTGTGTACATATCCGGCATGTACTTCTCAAATGCCGATAGGATTGACTTTATATTCCAGATGAAAATTCCCGAATTCCAGAAAAAATCACCGCTTTCAAGAAATACTTTTGCAAGGTCAATATCTGGTTTTTCAGTAAATGTCTTAACCTTCACCAGATTCTCATTCCCTTTAACTGATTTCTTCTGATCGGCCTGTATGTACCCATATCCCGTTTCGGGCCTGTCGGGCTTTATTCCGAGTGTAATAAGCGCGTCATTCCCTTTGGCAAAGTCAAAACAGCTTTGTATTACATTACAAAATTCTTCTTCTTTAACGATCAGATGATCTGCCGGAGTAACTGCAATTAAAGCTTCGGGGTTTTCCTTTAAAATCCTGAATGTCCCATAGGCAAGACATGGAGCAGTATTTCGGCGAAAAGGCTCAGCAAGTACACGTGAAGGATCAATCCCCAGTTGTTCAATCACCAGGTTTTTATGTTCGGAATTTGTAACTACAAAAATATTTTTCTCAGGGCAGCATTTTTTGAACCGCCTGTATGTCTGCTGAATCAGAGTTTCTCCGGTTCCTACAATATCAAGAAATTGTTTTGGTCTTTCACGACGACTTAATGGCCAGAAACGACTACCTACTCCTCCTGCCATTATAATTACATACCTGTTATCCATAAAAAATATCTTTTACAACAATTTGTACAAATATATAATTAATTATGCATACCGGTTTCAAAAACCTTATTAACGGAAATACCATAAATATTAGTAATTTTGAGAGGTTAAATATAGTAGAATGATTAAGTTTCTTACACAATTCGGGCGTTACTTCCTCCTCCTGAAAAAAGTATTTTCGAAACCGGAAAAACCGGTTCTTTATTACAAGCAAACATTAAGGGAGTTAGTATATCTGGGACTGAATTCTGTTGGCATAATTGCCATCATCTCTTTCTTTATGGGAGCAGTTATAACATTGCAGACTGCTTACAATACTGAAAATCCTATTTATCCAAAGTATCTTATCGGCCTCGGTTGCCGCGATTCAATGATCCTTGAGTTTTCGTCCACGATTGCGGCACTCATCCTTGCCGGAAAAGTCGGTTCGAATATAGCATCAGAGATAGGAACAATGAGGGTTACAGAACAAATAGATGCCATGGAGATAATGGGAGTCAATTCTGCTTCTTACCTTATACTCCCAAAAATGATTGCAACCCTGATCTTTAACCCTGTTCTGACACTTATAGCTATAATTGTCGGGATTTTCGGAGGAGGTATAGCCGGTACCCTTGCCGGAGTTATTACTACGGAGAATTTTATTTATGGAATTCAATACGCATTCATCCCGTACTATATAGTATATTCATTGATCAAAACGGTATTTTTTGCATTCATAATAACCAGTGTATCTGCCTTTCAGGGATACTTCGTCAATGGAGGATCACTTGAAGTGGGACGTGCCAGCACTAAGGCTGTCGTTTACAGCAGTGTATTGATATTACTCTTCAATGTAATACTGACTCAACTTCTTCTGTCATGATAAGAGTCATAAAACTGAATAAATCTTTCAATGGGAAGCAAATACTTGAGAATATCTCGGTAACATTCGAGACGGGTAAAACTAACCTCATAATTGGACGAAGCGGATCAGGTAAAACAGTGCTGCTTAAATCGATTGTAGGACTCCACGAGATCGATAGCGGAGAGATCTGGTATGAGGACATATTATTCAATAAACTCGATTTTGCCGGGAAAAAAAAGATCAGGAAAGAGATGGGGATGCTTTTCCAGGGTAGCGCACTATTCGATTCATTGACAGTCGAACAGAATGTGCGGTTCCCTCTCGATATGTTCACGGATAATTCATTGGAAGAGAAAATTGAAAGAGTTAATTTTTGTCTCAAGAGGGTCGACATTATCAATGCTAATAAATTATTCCCTTCTGAACTATCAGGGGGTATGAAGAAAAGAGTAGCAATAGCAAGAGCAATAGCATTAAATCCAAAGTATCTCTTTTGTGATGAACCTAATTCAGGACTCGACCCTATTACTGCGATCCTGATTGATGCACTCATCAAAGAACTGACTGAAGAGTATTCAATGACAACAATTGTAAATACTCATGACATGAATTCCGTAATGGAGATCGGAGAAGAAATCATTTTTATAAGTGACGGGGTTAAGTGCTGGGAAGGAAATAAAAACGATATTCTCAATTCAGACTGCGGAACACTGAACGATTTTGTATTTGCAAATTCTCTTGCTAAAAAGCTCAGGGCCCTAAACAAATAACCACGAGCTTCTATTTCTTAATCTCCTCGTAGTCGATATATTCACCTATTCCCTTTGATATTTTTTTGGAGGGCACATTATCCTTCTTTTCTGTCTTGTGCAGGTCAGATAAAGAGGTACTCCTTTTCCCATAATTTATGAAAAATCTGATTATCAGATAACCAATTATACTGATTAATAAATAACGAATCAGAATCATAGTTGTTAATATGATTATTCAACCTGAATCATTGGTTTGTCATTTTTCTCCTTGGGCTTGTTCCCAAAAACCAGGTTCATCCCCAATCTTAAATTGAACGTATTCCAGTTTGCAGGCATAAGAATATTAGTTTTATCATCCTTAATTCTATTCCACATTATAGGAATTCTATCGGTGACCAGATAAAACTGGGCTATTCCTGCTCTAAAGGCAAGTCCGGCGCCAAGATTGTTGTACTGATAATTTTCAGCAGTATAACTAAGGCTTGCAGACAAGGCATTCCCAAGGTTAATATTTGCCGATAGCGTCAGAGCCTCACGTATCTGCTTCTCTATAATCCTGCTGTATGACAACAGGCCAACAGAGAAATGCTTTGTAACATTGTAGCTCCCACCTACCGAAATGCCGAACGGAAGATAAGTGGTAAAGGCTTTCGCTGATTTGGAAACTTCAAAAGCGTTTTTAAGAGAATCCACATAATCTTTTCCAAGTTCATCAATAGTTTTTGTGCCATTAAAAAAATCCAGCATATTTAAGCCACTGAATTTAAACTGGTTATTTGCCTGTAAGTTGGTAACATCCTTATTCCATTTTATATAGCCCAGATCAGTAATTGAAGCCGAGACTTCAAGCCTCTCCGTAATTTCATAAGTGGCACCTATATCCAACCCCAGACCCATATTCTTTTTCCCTGAAAAAAAGTTGGTTATACCACTGGATGTCTTAAACCTGTTGTCATCAAACACAACACTGTCGATATTATGTTTTGAATCCATATAAACATTTACCGGGCCGCTTAGATTAACAGCCAGGTTCGCATCGAAAATATGGCTATAGTCATTATTCACAGTTATTGCCAATGATTTGTTATCTATTGAAGCGTCAGCAATTCCGAATAACAGTTTCCCCTTTATTCCTATCCTTAATTTATCAGTAAAGTTTCTTGAAAAGCCTAATCCAACTTCACGGTAGTATTTCAAATCGCCTCTGAGGGAGGAAAGATCTATTTTGCTTCCAGCGAATCCTTCATTTCCTTTCAGCGCAAGTTTAAAAAGATCTCCGGGCAAAACAATATTACCGTCAATTCTTTCATTTATATCTAGAAAAACATATCCGTCTTTCCCTACTGAAAACCCGACTCCCAGAAGTTGAATATTAACTTCAGGCTCCAAAAAGTTCTTATCCTTTATTTTAGCAAGAAACTTATCAACATCATATTTGGGATTAAGAAATGAAATTATTGAATCNNATATATACCGAGTTGGATGGCCTTAATGCAGGATTCAACAGATGATTCTGAGGCAGATTCATAAAGTACATTACCTGGCTGTTCTGAGCAGACACATCGGCAAGGATAAATGTCAAAATTAATATCAGTATATACTTCCTTTTCACGATCATAAAACTTGCATATAAATGTTCACTTTAGATTTATATCTGGTTTAACAACCAGGGAGGCGTTGAAATTAATCCTGTAGTCAGAATAGATCTTAACATCCTGTGATCCGTTTCCTGTACTGTTGAGAGTAAAGGAAAAGATGACTTTATCAGCATTATTAACCGAGCTGAAAAATTCTTTGGTAAATTCGATACTGGTGGAAGTTTCAGTTTGGCCTGTTGCTTTGCCGTTACTGTCAACAGGTGCAGGTTTAAGAATATCGTTTGCATTAACTGTATTTATACTGGCTTTCGTCGATGAATTATAGAGACTCATTTTCATGGAAACCCCGAGAGGGAATCCGTTTTTCGCCGAAATATTAAT
>PMNJ01000364.1 GCA_003162595.1 Bacteroidales bacterium
GATCAAAGCAAAACCCGGAGTTGCTATTCAGGAATTAAGCGATGAGACAACAATGATTTTGAGGGCAGCAAGAAGGTTACAACCAAAAGAAATTAATAATTTCTCAGTAAATAAACCAAGCATGTTGACCCAGGGGTTTGATGCTGTTTTTGTTGGAATTAATATAGGTGGGTGGATCATAGGTGGATTTTCAATTCTCGTCGGCGGGTTCGGGATCGCAAATATTATGTTTGTTTCCGTCAGGGAACGCACTAATATTATAGGCATACAGAAGGCTCTGGGAGCAAAAAAGTTTTTTATACTTCAACAGTTTCTGGTTGAATCGATGCTTCTTTCAATTATCGGAGGACTATTAGGAGTGTTTATGATATTTCTCGGTACTCTGGTGGTAAATTACCTTTGGGATCTGAATATGTACCTTACTGTTGGAAATATCTTTCTCGCAATTTTCATCTCTGGATTGATTGGAGTGGTGGCTGGTTATGCCCCGGCAAATATAGCAGCTAAAATGAATCCCGTAGAGGCAATAGGTTTCTCATTCTGATTTTATCCTGTTCTCATCTATCCATCGCGTCAGCTGAACAAACTGATCAACAGATAATTGTTCTGGTCGCAAGCCGAATTCAGTGTAATCATCCCTTTTTAATTCAAATGCAGCTCTTACTGAGTTCCTTAATGTTTTTCTGCGCTGATTAAAGCAGGCTTTTACCACCCTGAGAAATAATGCCTCGTCACAATCGAGGTTTTTAATGTCGTTCCTTATCAATCTGATAACTCCGGATTTTACCTTCGGAGGAGGTGAAAAAACGTGCTCCGGAACTGTAAAAAGATATTCGGTTTTATAAAAAGCCTGTAGCAATACGCTCAGGATACCATACGTTTTTGAACCCGGTCCGGCACAAATTCTTTCCGCAACTTCCTTTTGCAGCATTCCTGCTATCTCAACTACTTTATCTCTGTGTTTCAGTACCTTAAAAAATATCTGAGTAGAAATATTGTATGGAAAATTTCCGATTATAGCCATTTTGTCTGAGAAAGATTTGTCAATATCCATAGAAAGAAAATCGCCGGTAATAACATTTTTAAGTTCCGGAAAATGCTCATTGATATAGTGAACCGATTCGTTGTCAATTTCAATAACACGGAAATCATTAAATCCTTTTTCCAGAAGGTAACCGGTGAGTATTCCCATACCCGGACCAATTTCGAGTACAGTTCCGTATCCTGTACCGGTAAGGGTGTCAGCTATGCTACGCGCAATGGCTGTATCTTTCAGGAAATGTTGCCCAAGACTTTTTTTGGGATATACTCTGCTCCTATGTTCCATGCTTATTTATTAATTCTAATTCTTTGAGCCCTGGGCTCTGCGCTTTCATATCTGCAGCAGTTCTCTCCCGAACTTTCTCAGTATTGGCAATTTAAGCGATTCAAGAAAAGCGATAAAACGCTTAAGAACGTTAAAATATAATGTTATAAACAGGCAAAAGATCATAAACCAGATTGCAATCATATTAAATATCATGGTTTCAATCTTAAGGTTGCCAACTTGTTTATAGGGAGCAAAAAAATGAGCCCTTCCCAGTTTTGATCCGGGCGCCATATATATGGGATCCGCTTTCTGAATTAGCTTATCATCTGCATCGTATATTTTATCGGTCGAGAGCCGGTTAAGTACGACATTTGCTAGATTTTCATTGTAATTTTTGTCCCGTAAAATCATGAACTCATCCTCACCCATCCTGTTTGCAATCTGTTTGTACAATGTGTCGTGTTTGTAGGTTATTAACCTGCTTTTCATTCTGAATGAGGTCTTTACACTGTCAAGAAATTCTTTTGCATCTATTGCAACGGATTCATTGAATGACTGATAATTCAAATTTCTTATCCAATTCCCGGGAATAATTCCTGAAATGGATGAAAGGTTATTTATATGATAATTAAGTTTTTTAAAATTTGTTTCCGTCTCCACCTTATAATCAGGATTTTTCCCCTCAGAAAGACAATAATCAACTTTGACCTTTAAATCAGGGACTAGAAATGATGCATACCAGTCATTCTGACTGATTTCCATATCATACTCGAAGAATGGCTTTTCAAATCTATTACCTTTGAACTGTTCAACACACAGTGCTTCGTACGCCCATCGGGTAACCATTATATCTCCTGCCAAAGGAACATAAATTTTTTTGCTGATCGATTTATGAAGATCATCGAATTTTATCATAGCTCCGCCGAGCAGAAGCTGTGGAACAAGAATAAGAGGAATGAGTATATAAATGCTGACAGCCGTACGCATTCCTGCAGATATATTTAATCCCAGCATGTTACCAAAGCAGGCAGTTGTGAAAAGAATGATCCATTGCTGCAAAAGCATTCCCCTGACCTCGAGAATTAAACTGGCAACCAGGACAAACGAAAGCGATTGAATTGCGGATAATGTAAACAAAAAGTTGATCTTTGAAATAAGATAACTCAGCCTGCTCAGATCCAGAAATTTCTCCCTTTCAAGAATTTTTCTGTCGCGGAAGATCTCTTCAGCGCTTACGGTCAGTCCTATGAACAATGCAACTATGACAGCCATGAACAGAAAAATTGGATAATTCTTGTTATTCGCGAAGCTGTATACCCCGTCCTGGCTGAACTTGGAAATATACCCGAGGATGAATGCCAATAATGGTGCTTCGATAAGGTTAATTGTCATATACTGACGATCAGCGAGTTTCCTGGTTATGTTTCGCCTTATGAATGTTCTGATCTGGTCCGTCTTTTTAGGAACTCTGAAGTTGCTCGGAGGGATAACTGATTTTGAGGGCCTTTCCCCGAGAACAGGCATCATCTTCTTCTTATACTTTTCGTACCACTCTTTTGGACTGATTTGTCTCTCTTTACCCGGATAACCTGAATTATCAATAACCTTAACCTCAACAATATGCAGAATGTTATCAGTTTCAACATTCCCGCAATTAGGGCATTCACTTTCAGCAGCATTTGCCTGAGATGTCTCGGTTTTGAAATATACCAGGGCTTCAACAGGATCACCATCATAAATCATATAGCCACCTTTATCGAGAATCCACAACCTGTCAAACATCTTAATAATATCCGAAGAGGGTTGATGTATGATAGCAAAGACCAGTTTTCCGCTTAATGACTGATTTCTCAGCAGGATCATTACTTTTTCAGAATCAAAGGAGGATAATCCCGATGTCGGTTCGTCAATAAACAACACCACAGGCTCGCGCATAAGTTCGAGACCAATGTTAAGACGCTTCCGCTGACCCCCGCTGACCTTTTTATTCATCAAATCTCCAACCTGAAGATCTTTAATATCATAAAGGTCAAGATCCTGCAGGACTTTCTGAACGGTATTTTTTAGTTGCTCTTCATTATAATCTCCAAAGCACAACCTGGCGTTAAAATAGAGATTCTGATATACTGTCAGTTCTTCAATAAGCATATCATCCTGAGGAACAAATCCTATAAGTCCTTTTAGTTCTTCCGAATCTTCATTAATATCATATCCGTTAATGAAGATGTTACCTTTAGTAGGTTTGATCTTGCCGTGCAATAAATTAAGCATCGTGGTTTTCCCTACTCCGCTACCTCCCATTATTCCGATCATGTTTCCTGATTCGACTCTGAAATTCGTTTTCTGAAGTCCGTTATCGGAGTTTTTGAACTGAAATTCAACGTCATGGCCTTCAAAGAATATCTTTTCAGGGAATTTCCTGGAAACAAATTTTTTGTAAATTTTAGAGTAGTAAATCGGATCTATACCCTGGCCTTTTATATTCACACCACGGTCCAGAAGATAGGGTCTGCAGGCAATAATATCTCTCCCTTTAAAATACAAAACGAGTGATCCATCGTAGGTAAAAAGAAGTGTTCCGGTGCTTTCAATATGCATTACAACCAGATGGCCCTTAAATCCTTTTAATCTTATATGACGCCATTTGTCGTAATTTTTATAAATGCCCGATCCGGATAATTCAGGATTATCGCTTTCAATTATTAAAACACACTCAGGCGATACCTCATCATATGATCTGCCAATCATGAAGGCAGTTGCGTTTTCATATTCCTTTTTCGAAATATTGAAAGTTCTCGAGACGATGTCTATAATAGTCTTCTCCTGTTCGGAGATCATTCCGTCTTCAAAAGCAAATTCAATCAATTGCAGAAAAACGATCATCCTCTCTTCGAGGAACAACCCTTTTTTTATTTGCCGGCAGATATT
>PMNJ01000366.1 GCA_003162595.1 Bacteroidales bacterium
TTTCTGAATCCATGTTCAGGGGCGAATATTACCTTTATATTTATTCCGAGTGTTAAAAGCGTATCAACCAGATGAGTTGATCCAATCATGGAAGTCTGGTTCGCAACAACAGCAACAGATTTCCCTTCTATAACTGATTTGTATTGTTCAATCTGATTTGCGCCTGGGACAGGAGCTTTCTGAGATTGGGTGCAGAATGCTGAGGTGATAAAAAGTGATGCAAAAGCTAAAGAAATAAATAGTCTACTCATTCTCCTCCTGATATGTTTATGTAAATCTAGGATTTTTTTTTAATCTCTGTGGTTCTCTGTGACTTCTCTGTGGCCCTCTGTGTAAAAAAAAAAGAACTGTCACAGAGTTGCACAGAGGATTCACAGAGTTACACAGAGAAATTCACCTTAAATTTCTTAAATTTGGGAACTTTTCAATAAGATGAATTTACCATATTTCATAGCACACAGGCTCATAAAAGGAAGACGTGAAGGAACATCCTTTTCACGTCCAATAAATGTTATTGCTATAGTCGGAATAGCCATGGGTCTCGCAGTCATGATTCTGGCAGTTGCCATACTTACAGGCTTCAAAAAACAGATCAGGGAGAAAGTGGTAGGATTTGGATCGCATATTCAGATCATGAACTTCGATTCAAATATTTCATTCGAGACAGCACCAATCAGTGACACCCAGAAATTTATTCCCAGGATTAAGCAGATACGTGGAATTGAACATGTTCAGGTATTTGCCACGAAAGCAGGGATTATAAGAACTGATGAGGATATCCAGGGAGTGGTACTTAAAGGAATAGGTAGCGATTTTGACTGGAGTTACTTCAAAAGCAACATGGTGGATGGCTCCGTGTTCACTGTCACGGATACAGGACGAACTGATAAGGTGATTATTTCAAAAAAGATCTCCGATATGCTCAGGCTGAAAACAGGCGATTCATTCGCTATGCTGTTTATCCAGGATCCGCCGAGAATGAGAAAATTCACCATCAGCGGTATTTATGAGACCAGCCTCGAAGAATTTGATAAGATGTATGTTTACTGCGACATCGGACATATAAAAAGACTTAACGGATGGAAGGAGGACCAGGTAAGCGGATTTGAAGTGTTTATTAAGGATTTCGATAAACTTGATGAAATGACATCTGAGGTCAGAGACGCTATAGGCTATAAAATAACCGAAGAAGATACAAAGTTCAAGGTAACAAACATCAGGATACGATATCCTCAGATCTTTGACTGGTTGAATTTTCAGGATATTAATGTTATTATCATCATATTGCTGATGCTTATTGTTGCGGGATTTAATATGATATCCGGATTGCTTATCCTGATTCTTGAAAAGACCAANNCTTGGCGCTGAAGACATTACAATAAGTAGGGTGTTTCTTTATCAGGCAGCTTATCTGATCGGAAAGGGATTATTCTGGGGAAATCTGATTGGAATAGGGCTGGCTTTTATTCAGCTTAAAACCGGGTTGATTACTCTCGACCCTACATCATATTATATTAAAACTGTGCCGGTGAATCTTGAATTAACCCACATACTGTTGTTGAATGCTGGCACAATGGCTGCAATAATCATAATGTTACTTGTTCCCTCGCAATTAATAACCAGGATCTCTCCCGTTAAGGCGATAAAGTACGATTAGAAACTCAGGCAAAACACAGTCTCTTTGCCCGGCACTGACCGGACTTTCAGGTTTCCTCCATGAACTCTCATAATCTGTTTTGAGATGCTCAGTCCGATTCCGGAACCGTTCTGCCTGGTAGTAAAAAACGGAACAAATATCTCGTCAATATTTTCCTCGGGAATTCCGGGACCATTATCTATAACACATATTTCATGATGGCTGTTTATTCCTTCAGTTACAACAATTCTAATCTGTCCGTTACTATTATTTTCATTGGCTTCCAGAGCATTTTTTAAAATGTTTATTAAAACCTGTGAAATGAGGTTTTGATCCGCGAAGATCTCAAGATCGTGTTTTTTCAGTGAAACAGAAAATTTTGTTCTGTCGCTGTTATCAAGGGAGTTATAAAGTATATGTACCCGGCCCATCAGATCAGCGACTTTAAAGAATTTCTTTTCTGGTTCGGGTACACGTGTAAGCTTCCTGTATGACTCCACAAATGACATCAGTCCCTTACCCTGTTCTTTAATAACATTCAGTCCCTGTAAGGTAGTAGCTATAGTTTTAACATTAACCTGTTCGGGTAAAACAGGTTTGCCTCCTGTACTATATATATTTGACAGACTTTCCGAAAGGGAAGTTATCGGTGTAATAGAATTCATGATTTCGTGCATTAATACTCTGATTAGTTTCATCCACGATTCAATCTCCTTTTCATCGAGTTCATTCTTGATATCCTGGATTGAAAGTATTATGAGCTCATTTTCATTTGTCTTAAATGATGTGGCTTTAAGTGACAATTGTATTTCACCTCCTTCCGCCGATACGGCAATTAGCTTCCGCTCAAGTGGCTTCATGTTGTTTATTGTCTCAAACAGTTTCTTATCCTTTCTTTCAATTTGCTGTAAATGTGTGAGGACATCAATTGAAAGCAGCTTTTTAGCAGATGAATTGGCGTGGAGTATGAATCCTTTATTGTCAAATGTAATTATCCCGGCTGCCAGATGTTCAAGTAATGTCCTGAAATATTGTTCCTGTTGCCTGTTCTCTATTTTTAACTGCTGGATCTGGCGGTTCACCTTATTCATGCTCTTATACAACTCTTTCAAAGCCTGATTTCTGGTCCCGACAGGAAAAAAGAGATTGGAATCATCATTCCTGACAGAATCAAAGAAAAATCTGATCTTTTTATTAGTACTATTCAGATAAGATATGAGGTTGATTGTAAGGAAAACTATCATCAGGAAACAGATGATTGAGAAGCGCAATGAATGGTTAATAACTATAAAGTAACTCAGGAATGCAGATGTTACAACAATTAATAAAACCCTGAATATTATATTAAAATGGAGGTTTTTACTGAACATCCCCTGATTTTTTTAATCTGTTATAAAGAGTCTGCCTGGTTATTCCAAGCTGGTCCGCCGCGGCAGTGAAGTTACCATTATTTTTCTCAAGGGCTTGCTGAATCATCTGTTTTTCCATCTCTTCAAGGGTAGTAAAAGAGCTGTTGCTGCTGAATGATCCGGGATGCTTTAAATAAAGATCATCAGGTCTTATAATAGATGATTCACTTAATATTACTGCCTTTTCAATGGTATGCTGAAGCTCCCGGATATTTCCAGGCCATGAATATTTAAGAAGCTTTTCATGTGCCTGCTGGTTGATTTTAAGGCTGGGCTTATTATATTTGTAAGCATATTTTTTAAGAAAGAATTCAGCAAGAATAAAAATATCATTTCCCCTGTCTCTCAGAGGGGGCAATTCAATCTGAATAGTGTTAATTCTGTACAGAAGATCCTCCCTGAAAAGACCTTCGTGAACCATATTTTCAAGATTCCTGTTGGTAGCACATATGAGGCGTATATCGGTGGGGATGAGCTGATTTGATCCTATACGTGTAATCTGGCGGTTCTCAATGGCTGCAAGCAGCTTGGCCTGTAGCTGAAAAGACAGATTCCCAATCTCATCGAGAAAAAGAGTACCCTTATCTGCAATTTCAAATTTACCCTGCCTGTTTTCGCGGGCATCGGTAAAAGCTCCTTTCATATGTCCGAACAATTCACTTTCAAACAGAGTTTCACTTAATGCGCCGATGTCCACACTTACAAGAACCTCTTTGGCTCTGGCCGAAAGACGATGAATCTCCTGGGCTATCAATTCCTTGCCTGTCCCGTTTTCTCCTGTGATAAGCACATTTGCATCGGTTTTTGCAACTTTTCTTACCAGATTCAGGACGCTCATAAGTTGAGGTGAAGAACCGGTAATGAATCTCTGGTCGCGGTTAATTTCCTTTTTAAGTTCAGTCTCTCTTTCTTTAAGCTGACGGACTTCTGTTTTTGAAAGATTAAGCTGTATCGCAAGCTTCAGAGTTGCAAGCAATTTTTCATTATCCCATGGTTTCAGAATGAAATCCGATGCACCCGACTTGAGTGTCTTAACGGCAGTATTAATATCACCATAAGCTGTTATCATAACAACTGATATCTCAGGTTTGGCTTCTTTGATCCTTTCAAGCCAGTAAATTCCTTCATTCCCTGTATTAACACCGGCCTTGAAATTCATATCGAGAATTACCAGGTTATAATCCTTTTTAGACAGTTCAGNNTTGTTGTCATCAATAATAAGAATGTTGCCTTTCTGTGTCTGCATACTATTGGATATCAATATTTTTCCACTTCTGATGTTTTACCCCCACCCCCCCAAGGGGGGGCCTCTAAACTTTCAGTCCAGATTAAGTCCCGCCCTCCTTGGGGGGGATTTAGGGAGAGGCACAGCCCCCTTGGGGGGTTTGGGGGTAAATTCTCCATAATGGCGGAATTAAAAAGCTGAATGTAAAATTATTTCATTCCAAACCCAAAGTCAACAATATGTAAAATTATTTTACGCTTTGTTGTAAAATATATTTACGCAAGGGTCTGATATGTATTAATTATCTCATTGTTTATTAAGTAAATACAATTATGGCATCATTATAGTAATTAAATATTAAACCCAATTGAAAGATATTATGATCTTAAGAAATTTTCGGTTTTTCTTTGCCCATCATTGTAATAACTAAACTGAATTTATTATGAAGACAAAACTCATTCTAATCTTAATCTGTCTGATCTACGCTTGTAGTACGACAAGCAAGGAAAGGACAATCTCTATTATTGATAACTGGGATTCTAGAGCTCAGGACAATATTGAGAGCCACAAGGACAAAGATGTTAAAATCTCCAGAATGCATAATCGGGATAAAGAAGGTAAATTCTATGTTACCTTTATGTATCGGATGGATAATAATAAATTAAGAGCATATCCATACTTCACATCAGCAAGCGAGGATTACGATAAAGCAATCTATAAATGGATTAATGATACAACTCTTACATTCAAATTGATAAACTCTTCAAAAAAAATATCAGAGAGCTTTAAAATGACGGGTAATGGCGATAGGATACAATTAAGTAAAGAGTAAGCAATCTTTATTGAAATTAAACATTAAGATAATTGGAGGATGTTATGATATTAAGAAATTTGCAGTTTTCCCTACGAAATTTCAGGAATCAGAAACTTTTTACAATTGTTAACATTATAGGTCTTACAATTGGAATAGTAGCGGCTAGTCTCATATTGATTTATATAAGGTATGAGCTAAGTTTTGATCGCTTTAATAAAAATTCCGATCGGATATTCAGAGTCTACAGCACGTATAAATTTGAAGGAGTAAATATGAGCGTGGTAGTAAAACCGGCTCCTCTTGCAAAATTTCTTCAAGATAAACTACCTGAAGTAGTTAAAACCGTCAGAATTGCTCATATTCCTAAAGGTTTGGTTTCAGCAGGTGATAAAAAAATTTTCGAAGAGGGAATCTTAATAGCCGATTCCTCGATATTCGATGTATTCACTTTCCCGCTTATTGTTGGCAATCCAGACGAAGCCCTTTCTAAACCCAATAGTGTGGTTTTGTCCAGATCAATTGCAGAAAAGTACTTTGGAAAGAACGATCCGGTCGGAAAGACTATCCGATATAACCGCTCGATTGACCTGACTGTAAGTGGTATTATGGAAGACATACCCTTAAATTCACATCTTAAATTCGATATGATTGTCGCAATGTCGGGTGCAAAAGCTTTCTTTGGAAATGATTTTTTTGAAAACAGTATAAACACTGTAGTACTTACATATTTACTTACTCCTCCCGGAATCAACTTTGAAAGATTTGAAAGATCCGTAAGTCAAGTCGCGAGTGAATATAACACTGGCTTTAATGAAGGTGAGCTATATCACCTCCAACCGCTGACTTCTATCCATCTTCATTCTGATATGTTTGGTGAATTTGCTCCAAACAGCAATATTAAAAGTGTATACATCCTAAGTACAATTGCTTTATTAATCCTGATCGTTGCCTGTATTAATTATATAAACCTTTCATTTTCTATTAACAGCCGACGTACAACTGAACTGGGAATGCGTAAGATAATGGGTGCTAGGAGAAGACAGCTTATTTTTCTGTACCTGTCAGATGCTTCTGTTCTGGTTGGAATTTCAATAATTATTTCTGCAGTAATCATTAATAACCAACTACCTGGGTTTAGTAGTCTGGTCGGAGTAAGTCTGATAAATACTTGTTCAATAAAGAGTTTGATCCCAGGATTAGCTCTTTTATTCTTGTTAATAACAATGATAACAGGACTCGCCTCCGGGAGGGTATCTTCCCGTATTAGTCCTATGGATACTTTAAAGAAACAATTGGTAAAAACTAAAAATCATA
>PMNJ01000054.1 GCA_003162595.1 Bacteroidales bacterium
CTTGTAGCGGCATTTTTACATGGAGTATCAATCCTGACACTGATTGTTTTTATTCTGTATAAAAGGGGTTATTTCCCATTCCTCAATGAATATCATCTCCATGATTTTGCGAGATATCTGTTTATGCTTTCCATCGTTTGGGGATATTTCTGGTTTGCACAGTTTATGATTATCTGGTATGGTAATATCCCTGAAGAAACAGCCTATTACAGTATGAGGTGGCATGAAGGATGGAAGATTTTATTCTTTCTGGAAATTGCATTGAACTGGTTCATTCCTTTTATGGTGCTTCTCCCTGTCAAGACAAGCAGGAATATGACTCTGATCACTATAGTTATTATATTCCTTATAATAGGCCAGTACATCGATCTTTTTGTCCAGGTAATTCCCGGAACCACAGGAGCAATGAAATTCGGATGGATTTCAGCTGGAACATTCCTCGGATATGCCGGATTATTTGCGCTGGTAGTTGCTACAACGCTTAGTAAAGCTAAGATTATCCCTTCAAATCATCCTTATCTGGATGAGAGTTTGAATCATAAATTCTAACGACAGAATTATATTCATAGGAAAAATATATTACGGTACTCTGCACCTTTAAGATTGGTTCCTCAATTGTATTTCTACAAATATTTTGCAGCTCTGCTGCTTGATATTTATGTTAAGCAGGTGCGGAGCACCGGCATATTTGTTTAATATAAAAATCAAATTAGGATATTATCCTGTCAGATATTAAAAGCAGCAGCACCAGCAAAAAATATAAATCGAGGAGGGTAGAATACTTTTTATTATCCGCACCGGATTTTACCAGAGCTGAAAATTTCCATATCAGAAAAACTGATGCCGCAAGCAGGATTCCAATAACAAGTCCAGATCTGATAATCTCAAAATAGCACAGGAAGATTGCAGCAATTACGGAAGTCAAAACCCATGTAAAAGTGAGCCGGTTAATCTGGTCATTAGTAAATATATCCGTAAGAGTTGGAATACCTGCTTTTTTATATTCTTCCCCGTATTTAACTATCAGTAGCCAGAAGTGTGGAATCTGCCCTGTGAAAAAAAGGAACTCAATAAATATAACAGGTTTATCCAATATTCCGCCACCGGCGGCTATCCATCCAATGAGCGGGGGTAAAGCTCCGGTTAGCGCCCCGGGAAAAACAGCGAAAGCGGTAATTCTTTTTAAATAAGTATATACCAGGTTGTACCATAAAACTGTGAATAGCCCGATAAGAGCAGCCAGAAGGTTCCCGCTTGAATAAATAATATAAGTACCTGCAAATAAGGCACAAATAGTAAAAATGATTGCATTGTTAATTTTAATTCTGCCGGCTGGAATCGGACGATTGAGTGTTCGTTCCATTTTACTGTCGAGAGTGACTTCCTGTATCTGGTTTAATGCTGAGGCAGAAATCGCCATTAAAAGGATTCCAAAACTTACTAATATTAACTTCATTGAAAAATGAGGATTAAAAATAAAATAGCCGGTAAACCCGGTAAGACTTACGGGCAGTATTATTCTTAATTTACTGAGTTGAAGATAATTTCTGAGTATGTTTTCAGAATTATTTTTCATTAAGGGATTTAAGGTATTCAATTATTTTTGCAAGATCGGCATCACTGATTTTACCTTTATAACTCTGCATCAGCCCCTTCGGGTATCCTTTAACAACCTGAGAAAAAGGATCCAATATCATCTGTTTGAGATATGCTGTATCAGCGGTAACAGTTACCTCTGCTCCATTCCTGATTACAATTTGTTGACTTCCAAATAAATTGAGATAAGTTGGGCCGACAATTTTGGAACCATCTGAGGAATGGCAAGCCAGGCATCCCTGGAGTTTCATGATGGCAAGTCCCTGGGCCCCCGGGCTTGATCCTTCTGCTGCAATAACCAAGGTTGTCGTATCGCCATACCATGCGGTGAATTTCTCTTTTGACAGAACTCTGACCATTGATTTCATATAGGAATGTCGCAATCCGCAGTATTCAGCACAATAGAGATCAAAATCTCCTTCGGTCTGAGGAAGAAACCACATAAACTTTTCCCGACCGGGGACGATATCAGATTTTATCCTGTAAGCAGGAATGAACAGACTATGAATTACATCTAATGAAACAAGATTTACTTTAACAGGAGTATTAACAGGAACTACCAGGTCAGGGCTCTCTTTGCCATTTTCATATTGAAAGGAAAAGTTCCACATCCGCGCAGTTGCGGTAATGTTCATGGCGTTGCTGGGGGGTTTATTCATTGGTTTCCATCCTTCCCAGCCAAAATAGAACATGAATAGTGCCAGTATTATGGGAACAACTGTCCAGGTAATTTCAAGTAATATGTTCCCTTCATTCTGGACAGCAATCTTATTTTTCTTCTTGTTATATCTGAATACAAAGTAAAGCATAATGAAAGTCAGCCCTATCAGGAGAAACAGTGAAATGCCTGCAATAAAGTAAAATGCAGTATTGAAAGTAGATACGTAATTTGAAGCGTCAATTCCTGTGGTTGAATACATACTTAATATCTATATAGGTAGTCCAGAAAGGTTATTATTAT
>PMNJ01000336.1 GCA_003162595.1 Bacteroidales bacterium
GATTTGAGAAACAGGAATTCATTATTAACATCCACCCTGGCAGGAGTGTTCTGTTCAAGCCTGAGTAACTTCTGAACTTTATGCACTGCAGCCAGAAATTCTTCATAGCTGAATGGCTTTAATAAATAGTCTACTATCTCAAGCTTGTAGCCTTCAAGTGCATATTTTTCAAAAGCCGTTGTGAATATTACTTTAGGTCCTTTTTCCATAAGCCTGGTAAATTCAATTCCTGAGAGGTCCGGCATTTGAATATCAACAAAAATAAGATCTACCCTGGCGTCAGTCAGAAACTCAGCTGCATCAAGGGGATTATCGAATTTCCCGATTAGCTTTAATCCGGGCGTTTTTTCGATATACCCTGTAACCAGCTGCAAAGCCAGAGGTTCATCATCTATGGCAACTGTAGTAATCATTATGCAATAATAATCTTCAGAAGTATTTCAAATTCTGTATCCGATTTATTAATCTTTATATCATGTTTACCGGGGAACAACAGATTCAGTCTTTTGGTGACGTTTTCCAACCCGATACCTGAATGACCCGGTTCATTTTCCTCTCTGGTTTTGATTATGCTGTTTGCACATCTGAATGATATTGATTCTTTTGTAGTCGTCATACTGATATTAATAAACGACTTTTCGCGGTAACTGATTCCATGTTTAAAAGCATTTTCAATAAATGGAATAAAGATCAATGGTGGAATATTGACATCATCATACTTTTCAGGAAATGAGACAGAAAGGCTGATCTTATTGCTCATCCTGAGTTTCATAAGATCAATATAATTATTCATAAAATCTATCTCATTACTCAGCATTGTGTTTCCATGTTCAGAATCATATAACAAGTATCTCATTAATTTTGAAAGTCTTAAAACTGCTTTTTGAGAATCCTCGGCGTTGATACTGATCAATGAATAAATATTATTCAGCGTATTAAAGAAAAAATGAGGACTTATCTGGTTTTTCAAAAACGCCAGTTCAGAATTCAGCTTCTCCTTTTCAAGTTCTTTCTGAAGTTTTTCGGTTTGCGAATGACGTTCAAGAACTCTCATTCCCAAAGAGAAAAAGACTAGGAATAATGATGTCATGGCATAATTAAAGAAATGCATCTCGCGGAATGGCGGTCGTCCGAATAAAACATCCGGTTTTGGAGGCCCCTGCAAATTCTTGTCTTCTTTTGGTTTATTGATTTCTTCAATATTATTCCGGCCCGGCACATATTTAAAAATCAGTTCATTTGACCTGTCAGAGACAAAATATAAGAATGCCAATACAAAAAGGACCGATATGTAGTATTTATGTTTCCTGCTCTCAAAAAAGAATCTTGGTACTAATATCAGGTAATTAGAGTAAAATATTATACCACTTATTATTGTATTAATATAATAGAGCCAGATAAAGTCTTTCCCGACCTGCCATCTTTTTATAAAATAGAGAGGAATACCGAGAAGTATAATCCAGGCAAGAAGGTGAAGGAATATTTTAATTTTATTACCTGTGAAAAAGTCTTTCATAATCTTATTCCTGTTTAACTTCCCATTTTATGGTTTAAGTAACAAATTACTAACTTTTAGTTGGAAAAATCAACTGTTTCCCACTTAATCTGACCCTTTATTCATATCTGAGCGCATCGATCGGATTCAGATTAGCAGCTTTGCGTGCCGGATACCATCCGAAAAATACTCCTATGATAAAACAGACTATAAAAGCAAGGACGACTGATTGAGTTTTTACAATAGCATGGCTTGACATTAGTGATCCGGCCAGTCTTGCTAAAAGATATCCTAAAACTACTCCTATCACTCCACCCAAAATGCTAAGTATAATCGATTCTGCCAGGAATTGTTTCATAATGTCCTTTCCCCGTCCACCGATTGACATTCGTAATCCGATTTCACGGGTGCGTTCAGTTACTGATACAAACATAATATTCATAATACCTATTCCACCAACCAGCAAAGAAATTCCTGCAATAGCTCCGAGTAAATACGTCATAATATCTGTTATTGATGTAATAGTTTTAAGAAGCTCTGATTGTGACATTACCCTGAAATCATTTTCTGCAGATTCTTTCAACTTATGAGTGCGCCGTAGAATTTCCTCAACTTCTGCAATAGCAGTCGGACTCTTCTCCTCACTAATGGCTGAAGCATAAATACCATTAATATAGTCGATTGCAGCGAGCCTGCGCTGAACCGTAGTGTAAGGTGCAAGAATAAGATCGTCCTGATCCTGTCCCATCCCGCTTTCACCCTTGTCCTTCAAAACACCAATAATCTGAAAAGGAAGGTTTTTGATACGAATTGAGAGTCCAACCGGATCGGCGCCTGCACCAAAGAGGTTTGTAACAACAGTTTGCCCGAGTATACATACTTTCGACATATCTTTTATTTCATTGGCATTAAAGAACCTTCCGCTTAATATCTCAAGTTTTTTAATACCCATATATTCCTCACTCACGCCGTATATTGTTGTCTGGGTGTTCTGGTTACTGTAAATAACCTGTCCGGTTGCCGTCACTTCAGGAGAAACTGCTGAAAGAGCCGTGGCTTCATTCCTAAGTGCCAGAACATCAGTGTACTTAAGCGCCATTGAGCTTGAAGCTCCTAAACTCACACCGCCACGTCGTTGCATATTGGGCATGACCATTACCATATTTGTTCCCATCGAGGATATTTGTCCCCTTATTTTCTGTTTCGATCCCTCACCTATGGCCAACATGGCAATCACTGAAGCTACACCTATAATTATACCGAGCATTGTCAAAAAAGCTCTAAGCTTGTTTCTTATCAGTGCCCGTAATGCAATTCTGAATAAATTTGTATAGTTCATTTCCCCGAGATTTAATTTATTAATCAAATTCCTCAATTGCTTCCACTGGCAACGTTTCCAGGATTTCCCTTGCATTGAGGCGCTCATTTACAATACTTTCGCGCTGAATTTTTCCATCGCGAAAGGTGACATTCCGTGTTGCAAACTTTGCTATATCAGTTTCATGAGTTACATACACTATTGTCCTTCCCTTATCATTCAGATCCTGGAATAGTTCCATTATTTCAAAAGAAGTCCGGGTATCAAGGTTGCCGGTTGGCTCATCGGCAAGAATAAGAACAGGATCATTAACCAGCGACCTGGCTATTGCAACCCTTTGCTGCTGGCCACCTGATAACTGATTTGGCATGTGATGCATGCGATCTGAAAGTCCTACCGCTTCAAGCGCCCTGAGAGCCGATTCCTTACGCTCCCTCGACCTGACCTGGGGATTATAAAAGAGAGGAAGTTCCACATTTTCAAGAGCAGTAGTTCTTGCCAATAAATTATATGACTGAAAAACAAAACCAAGTTTCTTATTCCGGAATCTTGCAAGAGCATCATTATTCATTGTATTGACATTAATCCCATCCAGAAGATAATCTCCAAAAGTCGGTTTATCAAGACATCCGAGGATATTAAGCATTGTTGACTTTCCCGACCCGCTTGCTCCCATAATGGCGACGAATTCCCCTTCATGAATTTTAAGATCCACCCCGCGCAATGCATGTACGGTAACCTCCCCTACATGGTAATCCTTCCTGAGACTTTTTATTTCAATGATATTATTATTCATAACACTTGTTTTTAAGTTCCTTTTATTCTCACTTTTTAAAAAGGGAATCCCGGAGGACCATTATCGGTCTTTTTTGCAGTGCTTTTAACTTCCGTATCGCCAGAAGAGATAACTACCTCATCTCCCTCTTTCAATCCTGAGAGTACCTCAACACTTGTTCCGTTATCTATGCCAATTTTAATCCTGTTTGGACGTATGCCCATTTTATCATCTTTTAACCATACAGTTTTTGTTTTCGGATCAGAGTTCATAG
>PMNJ01000285.1 GCA_003162595.1 Bacteroidales bacterium
TAAGAAAATAATTCTCCCAGAATGCCATGGTGAGATCCGCTAAATTTTTCACTGAGACGATTTGAATTCCTGGTCTGATTCTGTGAAGAAATACAAGATTACCTTTGATTCTTCGGGGGAAAAAAACTACATTTTTGTCCCATAACATCACTTTTTTTTCAGGATCAGCGTCGGGATTGTAAAACTTATTATCGTGATAATATCGTTCATCAACGCCATCTGACGCTACCAGAGATATAAATCTTGCAAAGGTGATGGGAGGAACAATGAGCCCCTGTTTTTTAAAATGCGCTAAATCTTTTGATGTGGCTAATGCTCCCCGTGCATTTGTACCGTCATAAGCTGTATAAGACAAATAATACAGATCATCAATTTTAACAATCCGGGGATCTTCAACACCATGCTTTTCATATTCGAATTCAGGGACCATAAATGGCTCAATCCACCTTTCAGCAACTGTTAACGGACCATCAAGTCTGCAATAACCAATAGTTGAAAAGTTCCCTTTTTGCACTGATCTGTAGAAAAGATGAACGCTTTCGCCTTCCTGCATGGCTGCAGGATTAAGCACTCCTTCGTTTTCAAATTCCAAATCTGTTTTTGATAATATAATTCCTTCTTTTTTGACTTTTATCATGGGATATATTAAATCATATTACTAATAAACCTGACGGTCTTGAGATTCAATTAAAATTCGTTGAACAAAGGTGAGTAACTAATGATGCTTAAGTGTTACAGAACTTTGACAAAAAGTTACATTATTCACACATATAAGTTCAGCGATAATAAGGAACAATACCAGCTATCCAACATCTATTTTATTAACTTTCAGAATGAAAAAAGCTACAGATTTCAGACAAGTTTTCAGCTTTACCAAAAATTTCACTTTCGAAGTGATTATTTGAAACGGGATGACATCCTCTCCATATACCATTCTAATGATTCTTCTAATTTCTGCGTATCTAAAATGGTGGCAATGACCTTCTGTAACCTTAAAAAAGCGGTTTCATTCTTTACTATATAATCAAATGCCTTATGATGCATACAGTTTATAGCCACCTCAATTTTATCCTGGGCAGATAACATCACTACAGGAATACCGGGATTGCTGGCTTTTATTTTATCCAGGGTTTGTATGCCATTCATTGCATTTTTATCAATACCATCAAGATGATAATCCAGGATGATCAGATCCGGAGCGTGTGACAAATTCTCTATACAAATTTCTCCTGACTCATATGTTTCAAGTTTAAAATCGGGATATTGGAGAAATTCAATTTCTATTAATTTTAAATAGATTGCATCGTCGTCTACAACAAAAAGTTTTATTTTATTTTTACTATTCATCACTAAGTATTTTTAACCATGTTAATCTCTTCTCCTAATTCTATACATGCCTGATTACAAATGTCTTCAAGTTGCGTGACCAGGTCGTGTATTTTTTCCGTCTGTTGCCGGGTGCCGGCATATTCCTGAACTTTTCTTGCCATGTTTTCGAAATCAGCGCTTATTCCCACAATTGAAAATGAAGGGATTAATTTATGTGCAGTTGCAGATAATAAGTTCCAGTCTTTAGTGGATAAACATTGTTTCATAGTTTTTATTAAAGGAGGGGTTTGTTCAAGGTAAAGTGAAATCATCTCTGTCATTAATGCCTGATTGGACTTTGTATGTCGCTTTAAAAAATCCATGTTTGTGCATTTAACCTCTATGTTTTCATCGTTTAGGATTTCAGTTTGTTCGTTTTTCAGCATATTTTTTTTAACAAATCCGACTATTTTACTATACAATAATCTATCGTCAACAGGTTTTGCAATATAATCGTTCATGCCTACAGCCTTGCATTTTGTTAAATCAGCAGTGGTTACATCGGCTGTTAAGGCAATGATCGGGACAAGAGAATTCATAGTATGACGGATATATTCAGTTGTTTCAAATCCATTCATTTCAGGCATCTGCAGGTCCATCAGAATAATATTGTAAGATTTTGCCTGTAGCATTTCTATAGCTATTTTCCCGTTTGTGGCAATATCACATTCAAATCCGAATTCATCCAAAAGTGTCTTCATTAATAATTGGTTGAGTGCAATATCTTCAACAACCAATACCTTTATGTTTGTAATTCCAGGATCCAATTCAACTAATTGAGGTACTATTTCCACATCCGCTTTTGTTTTCTGAAAAGGTAAAATAAAGCTAAAGGTTGAACCAACATCAATTTTACTTTTTACTGAAATAGTTCCATTCTGTGCTTCCACCAGATGTTTGACGATAGCAAGGCCTAATCCGGTACCTCCATACAACCTGGAAGTACCGCTGGAAGCCTGCTGAAAGTTTTCGAAAATCTTATCTATTTTATCTTTTATTATTCCTATTCCTGTATCTGAAATGGAAAATTGGATTGTTACTTTTTCATCATCTTCACTCAGCAATTGAACAATTACTGAAATCTTTCCTTTTGAAGTAAATTTGACAGCATTACTGACAAGATTTAAAATGATCTGGTGCAAGCGCACAGAATCTCCAACCAATACATCAGGAATCTTGTCATCATATTCTTTGATAAGAGTTAAGTTCTTCTCCTGAATTTTTGTCTCAAACAAATGAAGCATTGCGGCTATAGATTGCGACATTTTGAAAGGTATTTGTTCAAAAGTCATTTTACCTGCATCTACTTTTGCCAGATCAAGTATGTCGTTAATGAGCACGATTAAAGCATCGCCGCTCATTTTTATGGATGTCAGATATTCTTTTTGTTTTACTGACAAATCTGTTTTCAACAACACCTTTGTAAATCCGATAATCGCATTCATCGGAGTGCGGATTTCGTGGCTCATATTTGACAGAAACTGTTGTTTTGCCTTCACTGCATTTTCCGCAATCCGGGTAGCATCTTCAGCTTTAAGTTTTGCCTCTTCAGCCAGTTGGGTTGCCAGCTCGGCAAATACAATTGCTTCTGTCAATTCCGTTGCAATCCTCTTTTGGTCGGTAATGTCTCTGGCCACTACAACTACACCAAGAACCTTTCCTTTATCATCCTTATAAACCGATCCATTGAATAATACATCGGTAAGCTTACCCTCCTTGTGACGAACTGTAAGGGGATAATCTGCAACCGAGCCATTTGCAAAAACTTCCTGATAAACCTCACGGGCTTTTTGAGGGTTAGTGAAATAATCAAAGAAGTCGGTGCCTGTCAGTTTTTCGCGGGTTATCCCGGTAATATTCACCGTTGCATCATTCATGTCAGTGATCTTACCTTCGGGGCTTATAGTAATTAACGGGTCAAGACTGGCTTCAATAAGGCTAAGAGAATATTGGGAAGCCAGTTTTAATGAATAGCTGAATTTTTCAAGTTCTTTATTTGCAATCTCCCGTCTTTCTTTTTCTTCATTTTGGAATATAAGTTCCTTGGCAGCAATTATTAACTCTGCAGCCCGTTTTTCTTTTTCTTCGTTTTGATAGACAAGTTCTTTGTCGGCAATTTTTAACTCTGCAGCCCGTTTTTCTTTTTCTATGGTTTGAAAGACGAGTTCTTTGTCTGCAATAATTAATTCGGCTGCCCGTTTCCCTTTTTCTTCATTTTGAAATATAAGTTCTTTGTCTGCAATGACTAACTCCGCTGCGCGTTTACCTTTTTCCACGTTTTGAAAGACAAGCTCTTCGTTAGCAAGTATTAACTCTGCTGCACGCTTTCCCTTTTCTTTATTTTGAAAGATAAGTTCTTTGTTAGCAAGTATCAATTCTGCAGCTCGTTTTTCTTTTTCCTCATTTTGAAATAAGAGTTCTTTGTTAGCTATAATTAACTCTGCTGCACGTTTTTCTTTTTCATCGTTTTGAAAAGCAAGTTCCTTATTAGCTATGCTTAACTCTACAGCCCGCTTTTCTTTTTCATCGTTTTGAAAAGCAAGCTCTTTGTTGGCAGCTCTTAATTCTGTTGCCCATTTCTGCTCTGCAATATCTCTTGCCACTACTACTGCACCAAGCACCTTTCCTCTTGCATCTTTATAAACAGATCCATTGAATAATACATCAGTAAGCCTGCCATTTTTATGGCGAAATGTAAGAGGAGAATCTGTAACAAAACCCTTTGCAAATACTTCCTGATAAACCTCAACCGCTTTTTGTGGCTCCGTAAAATAATCAGAGAAGTTTGTGCCAATAAGTTTTTCACGTTCAATACCGGTTATGTTCACCTTTGCCTGATTCATATCAGTGATTATACCTTCAGTATTAAAAGCAATTAATGGGTCAAGACTGGCTTCTATTAAACTGCTTGCATATTGGGATTCATGTAACTTAGTTCTTTCCATTGCTGACCATATATTTGATAATGAGCTTCAAATAGTCTACTGCTTTAAATATGATTGACATAAAATACTCCGTCACTGCCTTTTACGACAATCTCAATCACAGCTAGATAAATGAGCCATTTTTATCTGTTTTTCATATTTTAAAAGTCGGAAAGTATTGGTAATAGTTATCAAATTGTTACACAATTATTTTTAATAGTTACATAATTCACACCTGGTTTCTGAAGTTGGTTACTTATTGAAACAAAGACTAATTCAGGAATACTATGAAAGTGGAATAGGGGATTTTAAAGTAAACTCATTTAAAACTCCTTATTCAGATTTATTTTTCTTAAATATTGTTTTGATTTTTAATAAAGGAGGCATGGTATCGCCTAATAAAAATCCCCATGGTTTCAATGGTTCGATATGATCGCATATTAGTTTTATTATAGCGAGTAAAGGCATGGAAAGAAACATACCTGGTATACCCCATATTGCGTTACCCACAAGAACCACTATTACAGAGAATAAGGCGTTGATTTTTATTTTTGAGGCAACTATATATGGGACGATGTAATGATTATCTATGAGCTGGATGAAATAGTATGCTGCCAGAACGTAAAAAGCGTACCAGGGTGACGGTTTGGTGACCAGGGCTACCATCATAGGCATTGCAACTGC
>PMNJ01000042.1 GCA_003162595.1 Bacteroidales bacterium
GGAAT
Source organism: Bacteroidales bacterium (assembly GCA_003162595.1). Classification (GTDB taxonomy): domain Bacteria; phylum Bacteroidota; class Bacteroidia; order Bacteroidales; family VadinHA17; genus LD21. The sequence goes on from PMNJ01000042.1 coordinate 6, forward strand.
ACAATGCAAAATAAGCTATTAATTGTCACTTGCATCTCCTTTTTCTCTTTCGCCTTCACGGCCAGCGGTCAGAAGAATATTGATTCCCCTTATTCAAGGTTCAATCTTGGGACGTTGCAACCGGAAGGATCTTTCAGGAGCCTTGGTATGGGAAGTGTAGGAACAGCCATTAGAGATAACAGCTCAATATATTTTTCAAATCCGGCATCATACAGTAGCCTAGATACAATCTCCTTTATATTTGATTTTGGTCTTGATTATGGCAGCAATTTCATTTCCGACGGCATATCAAAATTTTCATCTAATGATATGAACTTTCATCATCTCATACTAGGCTTCCCTCTGGCGAAAGGATGGGGTTTTGCAGCAGGTATAGTACCGATAAGTTCTGGTTACTATCAAATATCACAAACAGTTACTTCAACCGATCCGGGATATGATCCAAATATTGGAGAATACACTCAAACTCATGACGGTGATGGAGGAATTACGAAATTTTTCTTTGGTTCTGGTTTTAAGCTTGGTAAAAACTTTTCTGTCGGAGCCAATTTGTCTTTTCTGTCAGGCCAGATAAAAAGAGACAATTCATCTATATTTTCTGACTTTTATAATGTTTTTAATAATAATAGTGAAGAAAAACTGATATTAGGCGGTATAAACTTTGATTACGGGATACAATATACAGCCTCATTCAAAAATAATTACTTTCTTAATCTCGGAACATCAATAACTACAGGTAATAATTATAATTCAAAATATAGCCAGCTTTCTTTGAAGTATACCGCATACAATGTAACAGATACACTTTCATATACTCCAAATAACTCTACTAAAACTTTTATTCCGGCCACTTACAGGTTTGGCATTTCATTCGGGAAGAAAAATAAATTTACCACCGGATTAGATTACGTTACAACAAAATGGTCAACCTCAAAAATTCCGGGTTCTTCCGGCTATGCTGCTGATACAAAAGAACTTCGTTTCGGAGCTGAATTTATCCCCGATAAATTTTCAAATTATAGCTACATAAGCAGAATAGAGTATCGTATTGGTGGTCATATTGGTGATAATTATTTAATTATCAACGGAGAACAACTTAAAGAGTATGGAGCGAGCATCGGATTTGGTTTGCCATTGCCTATCATACAGGGAAATCCCTTCTCAAAGATGAACATGTATATTGATTATACAAAGCAATACGCTTCGCCCGCAAATAATCTCCATGCTGAAGGATTTCTTACAGTGGGAGTCAGTCTGAATCTATATGATTGGTGGTTTGTTAAAAAGAAGTATGATTAGAGGTTTTGCAGATTATAATAATTAATCTGATAAATTAAAGTATCGGCTTCCTGTTATGAAGAGTCCGTCATCAAAGCTCAGATTTTATTTCATTATTGCAGCAATCATAGTTCTTGCCATGATTGCTACGTCATGCGAAAATAAAATACCTGCCATCCCAAAGTCAGATCTTCTGATACTTCCTTCACTTACCGGAAAGCAAGTCAAAATGGTTATGTCTGATTCCGGACGAATACAGCTTATTATGACAACACCCCTTGTAGAGAAATACGATAAAGTTGATCCCCCGTATGCTGAATTCAAAGCTGGAATGAAAGTGGTTCTTTTTAATAAACAGAATGATTCTGTAATAGTGACGGCAAAATACGCGAAGTGTACCAATAATAATCTGTGGGAGCTCAGAGACAGTGTTGTTGTGATTAATGAGAATAATGAGAAGCTTGAAACTGAGCTATTGTTCTGGAATCAGGAAAAAGATCATATTTACAGTGACAGATTTGTGAAAATGACCAGCGAAGATGTGGTAAGCCAGGGAATTGGTTTCGAATCAGATTCTCATCTCAACAAAAGAAGGATCTTTAAGGAGACTGCAACAATCACTATCAGGAATGAGAAATAGTTCGCTGCTTGTTCTGGAGATAATCTGGATCGCAACCGGAGTCTTGTGCATTACTGCCGGAATCAGGTTCGCAATAACAAGTGGCAGCAGTAAAGTCCCTATTTTTACATTCATGGCTTTAATCTGCTTTGTCTTTGCATGGTTAAGACATAAACAGAGGAAAAAGAGCTAACTTTGATGTATGAACGTAATACTGATAATACTGCTCGCGATAATTCTGTCTGCGTTCTTTTCCGGTATGGAAATTGCGTTTGTCGCTTCAAACAGACTTCGTATAGAACTTGACAGAAAACAGGGTGTATTCGGATCAAAAATAATCAAACTTTTTACCGATAACCCTGGTCAGTATATAGCCACAATGCTTATCGGCAATAATTTTTCGCTGGTAATATATGGTCTGGTTTTCTCACAGATCCTTGGGAAATTGCTCACTCCGATACTTGGTTCCGATCTTTTAACCCTTATATTGAATACCTTAATTTCCACTGCTCTTATCCTGATTGTGGCAGAATTTCTTCCAAAGACTATTTTCGTTATTTCCCCAAATTTTTTCCTTAAGTTTCTAAGTATCCCAACCCTGATTTTCTTTTTTCTTTTTTACCCGATCAGTAAATTTACCCT
>PMNJ01000256.1 GCA_003162595.1 Bacteroidales bacterium
TCAACATCCCAAAAGAGATGAGGCGAAAGTTGAATTATATTAATATCTGAATTGTTTTTTATGTTATACATTGGGTTATTCCAGGGTATAAGTTCAAGGTTTAAAGCGCAGGGCGGAGGGCTCTGTGCTTTCTGGTTTCGCGTTGGTTTCCTTTTTAGTTTCTGCTTAAATGTCTTCAAGCGAAAGAGATTTAAATTCTATTTCATATCCGTTGAGCTTATTAATAAGGTTTTGAGCATTCTCTTTTAACAGATTGGGTCTGAATTTTTTTTTATTCATTTTTACTTCAGCTATAACTGCCCTGGCATGAAGTTCGTCAATCGCTACAATATCTAATTCATTACGATTCCCTCTTTCCCAATAGCTGCCCAGCATAGTGTAACTACCGCTAAGTGCAAGCTTTTGCCTGAAATATTTCTCAAGAAAGATTCCACTGTATATATCAAAATCGCGTTCAACTATATGCCGTACATATTTAAAATTACCAATCTCAATTGAGCTGCGGTATTTATAAATGAACCGGAACCAGAACGCCAGGAAGTTATCTTCAATAGTATATTTTTGTATCCTGCCTCCCGGTTTTGAAAATACCGGTTTAATACTCCTGATAATCCGGTATTCATTTTCGAGCCTGTCGAGATACCCTCCTATATCCTTCATAAGAATCGATTCGATTTCCGTACGGGATGTTTTTGAAGAGGCAATCAGTGATAAAATTGAAAAATATATTGTATAATCTTTCCCAAATTCTTCTATTAAAATATTTTTACCTTCATCAATCAGCAATGAATTTTCCCTGAATATTTCGCCAAGCATCTGGTTAAAAGTAAATTTGCCTTTGTCGACAAACAGCTCAACATATTTTGCGACACCCCCTGTTAATATATAAAAAGCAAGCAAATCATTCTTCCTTATATCAGGTACCTTTGTTGTAACAATACTTCTGATCACATTAACATTAAAAGGCTGCAGGTTTATACGTTCATTTGCCCTGCCAAAAAGGGGTTCCTTTTCATTCTCAAAGATTTTCTTCATCATCGAATATACCGAACCGCTTAAAACCAGATTCATCCCTGATGTTGCCTTATACCTGTCCCATAGGTTCTGTATCTCGCTGAAAACTGATCCGTTTATATGAGAAAACTCCTGAAACTCATCAATTATAAGTGTAAATGGTTGCGTTTGAGCTTGTACCATCAGGTATTCAAACAGTTTCGCAAAACTGTTGAATTCTCCCAGTACCCGTAAATTTAGCTTCATTTCAATCTCTTCAATAAACTCCCTGCAAAGTAGTATTTCACTTTTACGGGCAACAAAAAAATAAAGAGACGGATATCCTTCTGATGCTTTAATGGCCAGAGTTGTCTTTCCTATTCTTCGCCTCCCGGTAATAACCGTCATCATGGCTGACTTTCTGGAAAGTTTCCTGGTATCATCCAGTAATTTAAGCTCTTCCTCCCGGTTATAAAATTCCATCTGAAATGTTCTTTCCCAATTTAATAAAGTCAAAAATCAAATATATACAATTTTATCGTAATGGAGGTTACAGTAACCACCAAGACTATAGTTCAAGGTTTATTTCAAATGTTATGGCGTTAGGATGTTATGACGTTATGATGTTATGACGGTATAACGGTATGACGGTATGACGGTATGACGGTATGATGTTATGGCGTTATGATGTTATGACGGTATGACGGTATGACGGTAAAGATTTCCTTTCGACATAACGACATAACAACATATCGACATAACAATTTTTTAGTTTATTTCAAATAATTAATCAACAATAATGTGGTAGTGATAACTGAAGTAAAAGTTGTGATAATGAACGAAATTGTCGGAAGGTTCATACTGAATATCTTCTGCTTCAAAGGCTCCACAATTACTACGTCATTGGGAAGGAGAAAATAGGCCTCTGAAGAGAGGATTTTTTTGTCCTGCAGGTTTAACCTGAATGTTTTTGTTCCTTTATCATATGGACGTATAACAAGTACGTTGCTCCGGTTGCCATAATCACCAACACCTCCTGCACGTCCGATAGCTTCAAGAACTGTAAGATAATTGTTGTAATTAACATAAGTTCCGGGAGCTCTTACCTCGCCTATTACTGTAAACTTAAAGCTCAGCAATTTGCATTCTATTGTTGAGTTTTTAAAAACCTTATCAGCCGATTCCTGGAGCAACTTTCTTGTCTCTTCCAAAGTAAGACCGCCCACTTTAATCGATCCAACGGTGGGTAAAACAATGTTCCCCTCAGGATTAACATCATACCCATATAAATACCCCCCTGATTCGCCCTGTGAAACATAGGTTCCTCCATAACTTCTTGCGGAGATAAGAAAATCATTTATGGTACCGTCAGGCATCATTGCTTTTACAGTAATATATAGAATGTCACGCGGCTGAATCTTGTAATCGGGAATATCCAATGTGAAGGTTTCTTCACCGGTTGGTACGGGAAGGTTATTCAGGTAGGCGAGTTTTTTCTGGCTGGTACAGGAAGCGGCCAGAAAGATGGCAAAAACTAAAATGTGAGAAATGTGTTTCATGAGGGTTATCTTAAAAGTATATTTTCTGAATGGTTGTTATGGATTGCTTCGTCTCCCGATTTCATCGGGATCCTCGCAATGACCGTAATCTTTATTTAATTCGGTTCCGTTCCCAACCACAACTTATCTTACTTACAGCGTCATTGCGAGCCCGACGAAGGAGGGCGTGGCAATCTTAAATACCCATCCACCAAATTATTTCAGGTCATTGCGAGCAGAGCGAAGCAATCCTTATCCCCCTTCCACAACCAACTTTACATAATTGTTAATCCCTAAGCATTCTTGATTAAGCATCCCTTCAATCGCTTTGCAAATTAGAGTAAAGATCCCTCCACTCCGGATTACTGCTGTTTATTAAGTCCAATTTCTTTTTTCTTGATCCTGCTTTAATTTGCTTTTCTCTTTTTATAGCTTCTATAATGCTATCAAAACTCTCGAAATATACTAATTTTCTAATATTATATCGTGCAGTGAAACTCCCTGGATGCTTGTTTTCCTTATGTTCTTTGACTCTCCCTTTAAGATTGCTAGTAACACCTGTGTAAAGAACCGTATCATTATCGTTTGTCATAATATATATGAATCTCCTCATTTGATGTAACAAATTGTGTTTCTTCTTGTCTGCAGCTTGCTGCCTGATAAACTTCCGTCTGGTCAGTCACATCCTTCGAAGTGCCCAACAAGCCCTATTAATCTTTGTTTGCAGCAGTTTCAGATAAAATCTGAATCGCAACAATTTATATTATCATTTACCGGTCGATCCGGCATTCTTTGTCGGTTTTTTATCACCAAATCACCCAATCTTCTATTCTCCCAGTCTCCCCCTCACCCAGTCTCCCTTTCATCTTCAGGCCCTTGCGCCGGTAGAATATTTGTCTTATTAAAAAATTTCTGCTCCGGCGCCTATTCTTTGAGGATCCTTTTTGCTACAAATATTTCGCCNNTCTCCCATTCATATCCCGGCAGAAACGGAATGATGCAATAATAATTTACTTTCCTCGCTGTTCCACAATGGTAACAGATCAGCCGGTTTTACATGTAAAAGGTGATTTTCTGCCTCATCGGGATGAAGCACAACATAACTTACTTTTCTCCCGACCAGGTCCTCAGCCTGCATAACTTTCCTGGCGAGATATTCACGGTCAATATTCTTCCCAACAAGGATAAGATCAATAACGGGACTATCCTTGCCACGGGCAAAATCTCCCGTTAGATAAACACTAATCAGATTGCCAATACGATGAATCACTTTATCTATAACCCTATCTATCCCGGCCTCTTTCATTATAATACTATGAATATCTCCGAATAACGGATGATTTCTATTAGCCTGGTAAACTTTTTTATTTCCATCGCGGAGAGAATGCAGAAGACCTGCTTCTTCAAAGCGATTCAGCTCGACACGTATTGCATTTGAGGATTCCCCGAATTCAGTCTCCAAACCCCGGAGATGGGCTTTAGTGCTGCTGTTAAGGAAAAACTTCCTGAGGAGCTTTATCCTTGTTTCAGAAGTGATCAGGGCATTAATCATTAATTCAGGTTAAGATTAATGAGTAACAAATTTAC
>PMNJ01000033.1 GCA_003162595.1 Bacteroidales bacterium
TTCTGTATGTTATTCTGTTTCTGGCTGTGGCAGGCCTTTATTTTCTGCATTTTTCAGGGAATAAAAAAACAACAAAAAGTGAAACAACAGGGAATACTGTCGGATCCCCGGCTCAAGGGATTGCGTATATAAATATTGATTCAGTTATTTTTAAATTTGACATGTTTTTAGACAGAAGAAACGATCTGATGTCCAAGCAAAAAAGCGCCGAAGCAGAACTGAATTCAAAAGGGGATCAATATCAGAAAGCTGCAAAGGATTATCAGGATAAAGTGAACAAAGGTCTTGTTACCCGGGCTACAGCAGCGCAAATTGAGCAATCGCTCGTTCAGCAGCAGCAGGAACTGGTATCCTTGCGCGATAAACTTCAGTCAAACCTTGTGGAAGAAGAGCAGGTAATGAATCGTCAGATACTTGAGTATATCACAAAATTTCTTGAAGAAAACAGATCGGATTACAACTATCAGTATATATTCGGAAAGAGTTTTGGAAGTGTTGTCCTCTACGGTGATAATTCATTGGATATTACACCGAAAGTACTTGATGCGATAAATAAAAAGTACAAGAGCGAGAAAAAGTAACTGCCAATGGGTTTTGCCTCGACCTACCTTGAAGAAAGGGCCCTGTTCCCTCAAAAAATCAAAGAGGCTGTTGATCGTGAAACTGGCATTATTGTAGTCGTCCCTGCTTATAATGAACCCGGGATAAACAAATTACTTGATTCTCTTCTAAAGTGTGTTGAGCCCGCATGCAAGGTAGAAGTTATTGTCGTCATAAATGCCCCGGATGATGCAGCCAGGGAGAGTTTAGAGAACAATAAAATAACTTTTAATAATATTGAAAGCTGGAAGAAAGAGAATAATAACTGTTTCTTCCGGCTTTTTGTTTTTATGACCGACCATCATTCCATAAAAGGATGGGGAGTAGGCCTTGCACGAAAATCGGGAATGGATGAAGCAATACGTCGTTTCAACGCTATTAACAAACCCGATGGTGTTATTCTTAATCTTGATGCAGACTGTACTGTTGATCAAAATTACTTTCTAGCGGTTTGCAATGAATTGCTGAAAAAAAATGACCGTAACGGATGCTCCATCTATTTTGAACATCCTCTTGCAGGGCCCGATTACACGAAAACTATTTATGACTCAATTGCTTTATATGAACTGCACCTGCGTTTTTATTTTCAGGGGCTGGCATATTCGGGATATCCATATGTTTTTCATACGGTTGGATCTGCAATCGCTGTAAAAGCTCTGTCGTATATAAAAGCCGGTGGTATGAACAGGAGAGAGGCAGGCGAGGATTTTTATTTTATTCAGAAACTGGTTCCTGCAGGAGGGTATTTTAGTTTAAACACAACCACAGTTTATCCTTCACCCCGGGCGTCTGACCGGGTGCCGTTCGGGACAGGCGCTTCAATAGGGAAACTTAGTGCTGATAAAACCCCTGCACTTTTAACATATAATACACTGGCATTTAATGAACTCCGGACATTCTTCAAACTGATTGAGGCTTTTTTTGAATCTGGCCCTATGGAATTACACAAACATTTCAGCCTGATTCCTCCGGGCCTCAGATTATTCCTTGAAGAAAAGGAATGGATTGAAAAAATGACGGAGATAAAGAATAATACATCGGGGATAGTATCCTTTAAAAAAAGGTTTTTCGGATGGTTTAATATGTTCAAAATTGTAAAATATCTGAACAACGTTCATTCAGATTTTTTCGGTAAGAGGCCTGTTGATATTGCTGCTTACGAATTACTGCAAAAAATGGGGTTAACCTTTGAATCAAAAGAAACCAAAGACTTGCTGCTATATTACAGGCAGATTGAAAAAGTCGAAATCCTTTAATCTCAAAGGGGCCAGCTTGCAGAGGTGGCATTTTACACAAAGATCTCAAAGGGCTGAATTGATCGGTTTTATCTTTGTGTGCTTTGTGCCTACTTTGAGTACTTAGTGTTTAAGAAGGATTTTCAAACAAAGCCAGAAGCAGGCAATAAATCGATAATAACTATTACTTATTTTTCCTGGTAATCTTCCGATCTTCAGACGGTGTGAGAATTATATAAAGATCTTCATCAGGCTTCTTCATCCGGTATTGTTCTCTTGCAAATTTTTCGAGGTTATGGTTATCGGTTTTCAGTTCATGAAGTTTCTGTTTGTCTTCCTCGATTCGTTTTATGTAATATTCCCTGTTGATTTTAAGTTTATGCATGTCTTTCATGTCCTTGTATCTGGTGATCAGGTTATTAGAATCTAAAAGAGTTACCCATACGACAAAAATAATAATCGTCAGGACATATTTATTCCGGAAGATGGAGCGAATTTTGTCTTTAAAATTAAACCTGATAACCATAATACAAACCTACAATTTTTTTTTCAGCCGCCACTCATGAGATATAGCATCTGTACATCATCACCATCATGTATTATTGTTATATCGTATTTCTCTTTTGATATTAAGGTGCCATTGAGTTTTATTATTCTCATTTTAAATGAAAATTTTTTCTGAATAAGCATCTCGTTCACACTGATTGACTCCTCTATGAATTCTTCTTCTCTGTTATTCAATAATATTTTCATCAGTACATTGATTATCAGTCATTTAGTATTCATAAGAAGTTCGATAACAACATTTGCCTGCATATTTGCAACAATCGCGACACGTGGTGCGATAGGTGGCAAATTATCAGATACTTCTGAATATTCATCACCGCAGACAAAAAGAGTATCATCTATTTTTCTGCTGATGATATCATTGGTTTTCCCCCATCCGGCCATTCCTGATCCGACAACTAAAGGTATCCCGGCCATTTTTGTCTGAACAGTTTCAATCAGCATCTCCTTCATAACAGCACTGTCTAGTGCTTCAACAATAATATTGCAACCTGAAAAGATCTCAGTAATATTTATTCTGTCAAGTTTCTTCTGATGAATTATAACATTGACATCATGGTTAATGTGTGCAATATTCTCTTTAAGAGCAACAGTTTTCATCAATCCGATCTGGTTGGTGAAATAATATTGCCTGTTAAGATTTGGTTCTTCAATAACATCAAAATCAGCTATTACCAGTGTGCCGACACCACATCTTGCCAGGGCAACAGCACAGTTTGAACCAAGACCTCCAGCTCCGGCAATTCCGACCCTGAATTTTGAAAGATGAGTTTTAATTTCAGAGAATCTCATTATCGAC
>PMNJ01000240.1 GCA_003162595.1 Bacteroidales bacterium
GAGAAATTTCTGAGAAAGTCATCTTTCCTTGAAAGTGGAACGTTTAACCGGTATCATAGCGAGACTGAAATGATGAGGTATATCAAGATGCTCGAAAGAAAAGATTTTTCACTTACTCACTGTATGATTTCCCTGGGTTCCTGCACAATGAAGCTTAATCCTGCAAGTTCAATGTTTGCTATGAGCTGGCCTGAATTTGGAAATATTCATCCTTTTGTTCCTGCAGATCAGGCGCAGGGTTATTATCAGATCATGGATGAATTAGGAGAGGCGCTTAAAGAAATAACTGGTTTTTCAGCAATCTCATTTCAGCCAAACTCAGGAGCTGCCGGAGAATATACCGGACTATTGGTAATTCGGCAATATCATCTTACAAAGGGAGAAGGAAACAGAAATATAGTTTTGATACCATCATCTGCTCATGGAACTAACCCTGCAAGTGCCGCAATGGCAGGTATGCAGATAATAGTTGTGGAATGTGATGAAAAGGGAAATATATGCGTTGCAGATCTTAAGAAAAAAGCAGAGGAACATAAGAATAATCTGGCAGGATTTATGATCACATATCCTTCAACACATGGNNATATGTCATCTTAACCTTCATAAAACATTCGCCATTCCTCATGGAGGTGGCGGCCCGGGTATGGGCCCTATACTTACAAATGATAAGCTGGCTGAGTTCCTTCCTTCCCACCACTTTGTTAAAACAGGAGGAAGTCATGGAATAACTGCTGTGTCAGGTGCTCCTTTCGGAAGCGGGCATATACTTACTATTTCTCATGCCTATGTGATGATGATGGGTTCCTACGGCCTGACTCTGGCTACAAAATATGCCATACTAAATGCTAATTATATTGCTGCATCATTAAAGAAATGGTTTAAGACTTTATATACAGGAACAGAAGGGTTTGTCGCACACGAAATGATACTCGATTGCAGAAATTTTAAAACAGAAGCAGGTATAACCGAAGCAGATATAGCCAAGAGGTTGATGGATTATGGATTTCATGCACCTACTCTTTCATTTCCGGTTCATGGAACCCTCATGGTGGAGCCGACTGAATCAGAGTCACTTCAGGAACTTGATAAATTTATCAGCGCAATGAAATCGATCTGGAATGAGATCGAAGAAATAAAAAGTGGCAAGGCAGATAAAATGGATAATGTCTTACATAACTCGCCCCATACTGTTTTTGTTGTAACAGCTAATGAATGGAATCATACCTATGATCGACAGAAAGCCGCTTATCCACTTAATTGGGTTGTAGAGAATAAGTTCTGGCCCGCTGTCGGACGTATTGATGATGGTTTTGGTGATCGTAACCTGATTTGTACATGTGATCCGATTGATCTGTACAGGCAGAAGGTACTAAAGAAATAGAAAAGGTTGGAGTGAGCTTAAACAACAGAACCCTCGAAATAATGAAAAAGTTCTTCATATTTATCATCCTCTTTGTATTGGTTTTAACTTCTTGTGGAACAGGTGGCTCCAGAAAACCAGCTGCCAAATTAGGTACTTCAATGGAAAAAACCTATCAGGTAAAATTGATTACAGTGGATCCGGGGCATTTTCATGCAGCTCTTGTGCAGAAAACAATGTATGCTCAGGTTTCTCCCGACGTGCATGTTTATGCGCCACAGGGACCCGATTATCTGCAACATCTCGAAAGAATAAAAGCCTATAACGAAAGGCCTCTTAATCCCACTAACTGGAATGAAATTGCATATACAGGTCCTGATTTCTTTGAAAAGATGCTTTCTGACAAAGCAGGGAATGTTGTGATTTTATCGGGGAATAACAGGAAAAAGGCCGAATATATTACAAAATCAATTAATGCCGGTCTGAATGTACTTGCAGATAAGCCAATGATAATCAGTCCAGAGGATTTTCCCGTTCTGGAAGCAGCTTTTAAAACTGCAGGGGAAAAGGGAGTTCTCTTATATGACATTATGACTGAGAGATATGAGGTGACTACAATTCTTCAGAAACTTTTATCACAAAATACCAGGATCTTTGGCGTATTAATAAATGGAAGCAAGGAAGAGCCGGCCGTAACCAAAATTAGTGTACATCATTTCTCAAAGGTTGTTTCGGGAAGTCATGTGCTTCGTCCTGCCTGGTATTTTGATGTTCAGCAACAGGGTGAAGGGATTGTTGATGTAACAACACATCTTGTTGATCTTATACAATGGGAATGTTTCCCTGAACAAATTCTAAACCCATCAGACATAAAGATGGTAAACGCAAAAAGGTGGCCGACCCTTATCTCGCAAGAAGAGTTTAAGGGAGTTACCGGATTGGATGATTTTCCCGGTTATCTTGAGAAAGATGTAAAAGACGGGAAACTGAATGTTTTTGCAAATGGGGAAATGGTCTATCAGGTTAAGGGGATTTTTGCAAAGGTTTCTGTGGAGTGGAAATACCAGGCTCCTCCAGGAGGAGGTGATACACACTACTCAGTAATGCACGGCACGAAATGTGATCTGGTCATCCATCAGGGAGTTGAGGAAAAATTCCTGCCCACATTATATGTAAAAAGCATAAATGGGATAAAAATGAATAAGTTCGCTTCAGAATTAAGAGAAGCTGTTAAAGCATTGCCTTATGATAGTCTTCAGATAGAAGCCGTAAATACTTCCACCTTTAAGATTATTGTTCCTGAAAAGTACAGGGTGAGTCATGAAGAGCATTTTGGTCAGGTTACAGCGAAATTTCTTGAATATCTGAAAGCAGGAAAATTGCCGGAATGGGAAGTGCCGGGAATGATCACAAAATACTTTACAACAACCAGTGCGCTGAAACTAGCAAATGGAAAATAGGCTCAAAGGCACATTAGTAGTTACGCCCTTGTGCCATTGCACCTTTACATCGTTACACCGTTATTCAAACATATTCTCAACGGCCATGGAGTATAATTCTTCAAGCGTTATCCCGGCAGCTGCAGCTTCTTTCGGCACAAGGCTTTCTTTCGTCATTCCCGGCACAGTATTTATCTCAATAAAAAAAGGCTTATCACCAACGACTATAAAATCGACCCTGACAATTCCCTTGCATCCAAGGAGATCATATACAAACTTACTTATTCTTTGTATCTCAGTGGTGACCGATGGAGGGATGTCAGCCGGTGCAATTTCATCTGATTTGCCAGGAGTGTACTTTGCCTCATAATCGAAAAATTCATTTTTGCTGATAATCTCAATAAGTGGAAGAACGATAGTTTTGCTTTTAGTTTTCATAACTCCGCATGCAACTTCACGTCCGGACATAAAAGCTTCAATAAGCACCGCATCACTCTCTTTAAATGCTGTTTCAATCGCAGGCAACAATTCTTCTTTCGTTTTCACCTTGGTAACACCAATACTGGAACCGCTTTCATTGGGTTTTACAAAACATGGTAGTCCTGTTTGCCTGATTATATTTGCCTGATCAATATTGTTACCTTTTCTTATCAGAACAGCTTCAGCCATAGCAATACCATATTCTTTCAGAAAGAGTTTGCATGCCTGTTTACTGAATGTAAGTGCCGAGCAGAATGCACCACAGCTTGTGTATGGAATACCTATCATGTCGAAGTACCCCTGAAGCAAACCATTCTCACCCGGGGTACCATGAATTGCAATAAATACTCCATCGAATTTTATCTTATTATTGTCGGGTATCAGACTAAAGTCATTCTTGTCAATATTATGATAACGACCCTTCTGATCTTCCCAATACCAGTTGGATCCATGGATTGTAATTATATAAACTACATATTTCGAGGATAAAATTTTGCCTACTTCCTCAGCACTCTTTACAGATATTTCAAACTCAGAGGAATCGCCACCGGCTGCAATTGCAATAGTCTTCATATTTTGTACAAATATTGATCAAAAATAGTCATTTTAAATATTTAATAAATGCAGAAGAAACAGTTATTAAGATATTACTTCCTCATTATTTTAATTTACCCCCTTCCCAGCCTTCCCCCACGGGGGAAGGAGGTTGACTACCTTTCCCCCTTGGGGGAAAATGAAAGGGGGTATAAATAATGTAAGAAAAAATTGGACTATAAGGTCTGTGAACCTCTGTGTAATAAAAATTTATTATAATTTGAGTGTAGTATTGACCTTCAGATATATTACCTTTGGTTGAAATTTTAAAAATTAATTATAATGAAAAGAGGTTGTTTGATTTCGATAATAGTAGTTGCTTTTCTGGCGCTTATTGTTTTAGCGGTGGTTCTTTGGGGAACAAAAGTTTACAACGGAATGGTTACCATGCAGGAGTCTGTTACAAGTCAATGGGGCAATGTAGAGACTGCCTATCAGCGCAGATCCGATCTCATACCTAATTTTGTAAATACTGTTAAGGGTGCTGCCAATTTTGAACAAACCACTCTGACTCAGGTTATTGAGGCCAGATCGAAAGCCACATCGGTCACAATTGATCCTACTAAGATGACGGCCGCAAACATGCAACAATTTCAACAGGCACAGGGACAATTATCCTCGGCGCTCTCAAGACTGATGGTTGTGGTTGAAAAGTATCCCGAACTAAAAGCCACGCAGAATTTCAGGGATCTCCAGGTAGAACTTGAAGGAACAGAAAACAGAATATCGGTGGAAAGAAAGAAATTCAATGATATTGCTTTAACATATAATACTTATATCAGGAGGTTTCCTCAGAACTTTCTTACAGGAATGTTTTCATTCCAGATTAAGCCATATTTTGAGGCTGAAAAAGGTGCTGAAAAAGCTCCGGAAGTTAAATTTTGAAATTTATTCATACAAAATAAATGAAAGCTTCATCGTTCTTTACTAAAGAACAACAGGCTCAGATCCTTGCATCAGTCAGGGAGGCTGAATTGGAAACTTCAGGCGAAATAAGAGTACATATAGAATCGTCGCTGAAAGGCGACGTTCTCGACAGAGCAGCATGGCTCTTTAAAAAGCTGGGAATGCATAATACTGCTGAGCGCAATGGTGTTTTGTTTTATCTCGCAGTGAACGACAAAAAGTTTGCAATCATTGGTGACGCCGGGATAAATGCAAAAGTTCATGCAGGTTTCTGGGATGATGTAAGCGAACTGCTTAAGAAAGATTTCAAAGAGGGGAAGTTCACAGAAGGCCTTTCAGAAGGAATTTTGCTTGCCGGGAAACATCTTAAAATCCATTTCCCTCACAGATTGGATGATGTTAACGAATTGCCTGATGAAATTTCATTTGATAAATAAATAAAAAGGGAGTAACTATAATGATAAGAAAAAGTTTGTTTTTGCTGACCCTTTCGGCTTTATTTTGCATAATCTCTGTTAACCGGGTTTTTTCACAGGATATTCCTGAACGACCAAATCCTCCTAGGTTAGTGAACGATTTTGCCGGGATGCTTAAGGCCGAAGAAGTTAACATGCTCGAACAAAAGCTTGTTGCTTTCAGCGATTCCACTTCTAATCAGATCGCTGTTGTTATCGTTCCATCACTGGGTGGATATGATAAAGCGGATTATGCACAGCGTCTCGGAGAGAAATGGGGAGTCGGGCAGAAAGGACGGAATAATGGTATACTTATTTTGATTAAACCAAAAACAGCAGATTCAAGAGGTGAGGTACAGATTTCCACAGGGTATGGAGTTGAAGGACCTATTCCCGATTTGACATGTGCTGAAATTGTTGATCGTGAAATTTTGCCTGCCTTCCGTAATGGAGATTATTACGGTGGATTAAACAGTGCCACAAATACACTTATGTCACTGGCAAAAAGGGAATTTTCTGCTGCAGATTATAGTCACAGGGCAAAGAAGAGTGGAGGTAAAAACATCCCCTTTGGTCTTATTATATTTATTGTGTTCATCATTATAGCAATGGCTTCCAGGGGTTCCGGCGGATCTAATAATAAACATATCAGTACGGGCGGATTGCCTTTCTGGATGCTTATGGGTATGATGAATTCAGGAAGAGGTTCAAGTGGAAGCTGGGGCGGATTCTCAGGTGGCGGTGGTGGAGGCGGCGGCTTCGGCGGCTTTGGTGGAGGCAGCTTTGGTGGTGGTGGCGCTGGCGGCAGCTGGTAACCAGAATTAATTGCCGTTGGCTTTAGAGGCGATTCAAAATATAAAAACGATTTATTTTTCAGATTCTCGCCCTGAAATATATTTCCTCCACTTCTCAATTACCTGTACCATATCATCAGGCAGATCTGAATCAAAGGAGAGTCTTTTCCCGGTTACCGGATGATTAAATGCAAGCGATTTTGCATGCAAAGCCTGACGAGGCAGTATCTTAAAACAATTTTTAATAAACTGCTGGTATTTTGTGAATGTTGTGCCTTTAAGTATCTTATTACCACCATACTCCTCATCATTAAACAAAGGATGTTTTATATGACTGAAATGGACCCGGATCTGATGCGTACGTCCGGTTTCAAGTTTGCATTCAATAAGTGAAATATAACCAAGATCCTCAAGAACCTTATAATGAGTTATTGCAGTCTTCCCCTCGGTGTCATCCTTAAAAACCTGCATTATCTTCCTGTCCTTTATACTCCTGCCAACATTACCTGTAATAGTTCCTTCCAACGGATCGGGTATTCCCCATATGAGAGCATTGTACCTGCGATCTGTTGTCCGGTCATAAAACTGTTTTGAGAGCCTGTTAAGCGAATATTCATTTTTGGCAATAACAAGAATCCCGGAGGTGTTTTTATCCAAACGGTGAACCAGTCCCGGTCTGCTCTCTCCTGTATTAAAAAGTGGAAGGTCCCTGAAGTGCCACATAAGGGCATTAACGAGTGTTCCTGTATAGTTGCCATAGGCAGGATGTACCACCATACCTGGTTCTTTATTGACAACCAGAACATCATCATCCTCATAAACAATATTTAAATGGATATTCTCCGGAATAAGTTCAATTTCTCTTGGAGGTGTCGGCAAAACAACCTGCACAATATCTCCTGGTTTAATCTTATAGTTTGGTTTAACCGGATTATTATTTACCAGTATATTTCCTGCATTGGCAGCATTCTGAATACGTGTCCTTGAGGAATTCTCCAGCCTGTCGGACAGGAATTTGTCAATCCTGAGGAGTGATTGCCCGGGATCTGCCTTAAACCTGTAATGTTCAAAGAACTCCTGCTGATCGGCTAATTCTTCTTCTGCCATTTTTTTTGATTACCTTGATTTAATAAACCGATTATACCTGACAGTACTCCCATTTATATTTATAACCAGAAAGTACATGCCGTCCTTAAGTGAAGAAATATCTACCTTCCTATTGAAAAGAACTTTTATAAGTTCGCGCCCATTCAGGTCGGTTATAGTTATATACGATGATCCGGTAAATTGCAAGTCACCCGGATCAATATTGATATATTCGCTTGCCGGATTTGGCCATATAGTCATAAGGCTCTTATTTTTTACTGGAGTGTCGTGAACTGAGGTAACTATAAGCGCAGAACCTACAACAGGCCTTATCATTATGCTGCCAGGAACCTGAGACAGGCTCCATTCACCGTTTAACCAGTAGAATTGTTTGCCGGCATTAGGAGTATTTACGTCGTAACCTGCATTAAGAAATGACTCGGAGCGTTGTTTCCATCCGACATAAAACACATCATTTACCATAACACCTTGAGGAAGTATATATGTATAAAAGCCATTTATACCATTTCCCTGTTCTACAATGACATCTTCTCTGGTACAAAGTACATTACCGGGAATCCCATTGTTATCATCCCAGACCACCAGATCAAATTCCCTTTGATTAGCGTGTTGATAGCTGTCGTTGAAGCATATTTGTACAGCTCTTAGGGTGTCCTGCATGAAGGAGGTAAATTTGTAAGCCACCATAGCATTTCTGGAGCCAAGTCCGTTAATACCGTATCCTCCTTCAGATGTCCCGTCATCGAATGCAAAATAATTTTTAAAAACCTGATAATATATTAACGTGTCGTTTCCCTTTGGATCAAAATTATCGGTCTTAAGTGAAGCTGTAATTCTGAAGAGAGCTGAATCATTATTGCTGGTGTTGAAAGTATATACAAGGTTAGCATTATAATCAACATTTGTTAATGGCCCTATATTTGTTGCACCTGCAGAAACAGAATAAGCCTGAGAATTTTTATAGACATCCCAAATTTCAAAATTACGGGTTATATTACGGGTTAGAGTATCATTATTCCGATAATGAANNAAGTATTGAAGAGCCCATTTCCTGAAGATATACCTGTCTGAATTGCTTCCATGGCATAGCTTCGTGACTCTTGAGTAAAGAGCGAAGGGGAAGTGTGAATGCCACATCTGCAAATGTTGTGTCCGCGGCATTTCTGTTTTTGTCAAGAAGGACATAATCGATATTCCAGATATCACAATTTCCTACCATCGACGGGTCGGTAAGGTTTGGGCTGATGCTGGCATAATTAACGAACCGGAACTGGAACCCTTTTTGAAGGAAGCGATCTTTATCAATCCTGATAATGGCAGGTTTAAATCGTTGATCAAGGCTGCCTCCAACTTTCCAGATGGAGTACCACTTTTGTTCAAGAGGTGCAAAGAACTGAAGTGTCAGACTATCATTTGCTTCAGGAGGGTCTCCAAGTCCACCTGCCTGATAAAAGAAGCTCAGCCAGATATTATCTGATGATGTATAATTCAGATTTATTGGCTGGGAAGTAAGATGATCGGCTTCAAATCCTGACGAAGAGGCCTGATCATACATTTTCCCGGAATTGTCCAGGGCATCGAAAGTGGCAATCCCGGCAGTGATCTGTCGATCGGAATAGGTATTATTGATAAATACATAGTTGTCAGTCCATTTATTACTGTCGGGGAATATTGAATGGCCCGAGAAGTCATCAAAAAAAGGAAGCACCAGTGTGTCGGCAGAAACTAATCCTCTGCTCTCCTTAAATTTTTCGGCATTATGTATAATCCTGTAATTTGATTGCAAACCTGTGACTACTTCCTGAGCAAGAATACTAACCAGGCATGCATTAAGAAATATTCCATATAGAATTATACTTTTAAACATCCGGGTCAGTTAGACTTTGTGCCTGAAATTGAGGTAGCAGGGATGGTATCAGAAACAAATCTGGTTGAATCAACTTTAAGCTTTGCAGAATCAACTGTGAGCCAAAGGTATATAGGATATCCGAGTTGAAGAGTTGCATTATTTTTAAATTCCGGATTCTGTTTATAGACAAAAGCATTAATGCTATCTGCTCCTTTTTTTATAGTATTGTCATATTCAAAAGTGCCAAGATTAAGTGAAGAACCCAGAATTTTATCTTTTGCCGGATCAAGTCTCATTCCCAGCAGATTCGGAATAGGTGTTCTCTGGTTACTATATCCTTTCCCAAGTATAAGGTCAATCACAGAGCCTTTCTGCAGGGAATCTCCTGTGTTGATATTCTTCCCGTTAAATTGTTGATCGATAACCACATCTATAGAAACATCGGGTCTGTATTTTAAGAGTCCGATTTCAAGACCGGAACTTTCAACAAGCATTATTGCCTGTCTTTTCGGAAGATCAACAAGATTTGGCATTGCTACCATTTCAGGATGAAATGCATTGATTGTGAGAACCACATTCCTCCATTTTTTCACTTTAAATCCTGGTTTGGGATTCTGTTCAGCAATACATCCCCGGGGAACGATTGTTGTATAGATTGAATCAATTACCTGATACCGGAGCCTGCTCTTTTTTGCAAGTTTTGAAGTTTGCTCCATTGTAAGCCCGATGAAATTCGGAACAGGTCGCGCCTGCCCATGTCTTGTATAAAAATTCATCCAGATTAGAAGGACCAGTACTGCCCCAACAATGATAACAATGGCATATCCAAGATTCTTGAGAAACAATTTGCTCAGGATAAAGTTTTTTAAGCTCATACAACCAGATTGAACATTAGTAATAACGCAAAGGTACTGATAAAATTATAAGAAAAGATGTCAGGATTTTAAACTGATGGCGTCGGGAGGCAAATAGGTTTATATAGGGAATCTCTTTCTACGGGGATGAATCCTGCCTGGCGAATTAAAGTACATATTTCGTCGGAGCTCATAGAGGGTTTTTCCTCTTCTGAACCAGCCATCGAATATATTCTTGTAGTATCATCTATTGTACCATCCATATCATCTGTACCAAAAGAGAGAGAGAGTTGAGCACATTCCTTACCGGTCATTGGCCAGTATGCCTTTATATGAGGAAAATTATCAAGGTAAATCCTTGAGACTGCGTAGTTTCGGAGATCTTCAATTGTATTCACTTCCCCCAGATACGACATAGTGTTGTTCGATTGCTTATACTTCAAAGGAATAAAGGCATTGAATCCATTTGTTTTATCCTGAAGAGTTCGAAGTCTTTCCATGTGATCTATGCGGTGAGCATAAGTCTCTATGTGGCCATAAAGCATTGTGGCGTTTGATGGAATACCAAGTCTGTGTGCTGTCTCATGGATTCTCAGCCATAGCTCAGATGATGATTTTTCGTCGCATATCAGTTTTCTTATTCCCTCATCGAATATTTCAGCGCCACCTCCCGGAATAGAATCGAGACCATACCCTTTTAATAGTTTCAATCCATCTTCAATTGAGCATCCTGCCAGGGAAATCATATAATCAAGTTCGATTGCTGAAAAAGCCTTAATATGGAGGGCAGGCCTGTGCTCTTTAATTTTTTTTAAAAGCGATCCCCAATAATGAAGGTCGTACGACGGATGTACGCCTCCGACGATATGGACTTCAGTAACAGCCTTATTATCAAAACGTTTTACAATATCAAGCATCTCTTCATGGCTGTATTCCCAGCTTTCAGGATCACCCTCAGGTTTATGGTAAGAACAGAACCTGCAATTATAGATACATTTATTAGTTGGTTCAATATGAAAATTGCGGTTGAAATATGCAAGATTATCATTGTGCCTTCTTCTGACAATACCTGCAATAAGACCCAGAAGAGCCAGATCAGCATTTTTATACAGGAACAGTCCATCTTCCGGTGTTATTCGGATATTGCCTGTGATCTTATCAGCTATAACCCTAAGGTCTTTATCGTTTATATTGGTAAGAAGGTCGGACATATTAGTATTTAATTATCCCGTAAATGTAAGAATATTAGAAAACAAAAAAGGCGCCTGTTGGAAGACACCTTTAATCATATTTTGTAATAATAATACTATCCCTTTAATTTAAGCTCAGGTGAAACAGAGAGTTTCTTCCTGCCTTTGGCTCTGCGTGCAGCAAGGACTCTTCTACCGTTAGGAGTCGACATCCTTTCCCTGAAACCATGCTTATTTACTCTCTTCTTTCTTGATGGCTGATACGTCCTTTTCATCTTTTCAATAATATTTGTTGACTAACTTCTGAATTGAGACTGCAAATGTAGTACTTTTTTGAAATATAAAAACCCGCAGGATGTTTTTTTTCAAAAAATCAAATTGGCAGATATACAATAGATTTAGTCTCAAAATAAGATTCTTCAAAAAAATCTTTGATTTGCCACACTGTGAATTTATTCTTAAAAGATGATAATTCAGATGTCAGATCCCCTCCCTTAAGATAAAATATTCCATTTCCCGGAATGTTGGTTCCCTCTAAGCTGATGTTTTTTGCAGTAAGATTTACAAATTCGGGGAATCGGGTTACTGCCCTGCTGATAACAAACTGAAACTTATTATTTTCTTCTTCAATTCTTTTACGAACCGCTACCACATTATCCAATCTTAGTTCATCCGAAACAGCTTTAACTACTTTAATTTTTTTTTCAATTGAGTCGAGAAGTGTGAATTGAGAATCAGGAAAAAGAATAGCCAGAGGTATTCCCGGGAACCCACCTCCGGTTCCGACATCAAGGATTTTAGTCCCTGGCAAAAAATTAATGACCTTTGCTATTGATAATGAATGAAGAACATGGTGAACTATGAAGTTATCCATATCCTTGCGTGATATTACATTAATCATGCCGTTCCATCTGTCGTATATCACCTTTAACTTCGACATCCTGTCTTTCTGAATGTCTGATAAAAACGGGAAATACCTGAAAATACATTCTGACACTACCTGTGACCTGTTTTGATTAATATATTATATAACAAAGTTTTGGCCCTGAATAATTGTGCTTTTACAGTACCGATTGGAAGATTGAGCTCCGATGAGATCTCTTCATAAGAGTATTCCTTATAATACCTGAGCTCTATCAGAGATTTATATCTTGGTTTAAGCTGGTTCACTATATCTTTAAGCGCTGCTATCTTCTGGTGATTAATCAATGACTCTTCAGGATCAGGCAAGTCTGATTGGATGTTTACAGTGACGTTTTCCAAATTATCCTGCAGATGATCAAAAGGGGTAGGTGAGAGTTGTTTTTTTCTTATAAAATCAACACAGTTGTTTGTCGCAATTTTAAAAAGCCAGGTACTAAAAGCGAATTTAGGC
>PMNJ01000028.1 GCA_003162595.1 Bacteroidales bacterium
CTTCCGTCTTCCGCCTATAAGGATCGAAAGCTAAACTCTTTCAGGATCCCGGATCTCATATACGTTTCAATATCTTTTGAATTCACCTGATACTTTGGATCCAATAATTCGAAATTTTCTTCATATTTGAATAGCGAACTATTTGAAAGGATACTTAAAATTGTTTTGGATTTCATCCTATGGCGTGAATAGATACCGCAACATCTGACCAGATCTTTCAGTGATATCCCTTCATGCAAAATGGAATAGACATCATAATAATCACGGAAAAGATTTCTTCGCGACATAACCTCAAGCTTCATAACGCCAAGCGACTTAATATCTGCAACCCTTATCTGTTCGTATGCAGTATTGCTTGTTTGAACTTCCGTGGAACTCGTCAGAGCATTTGAATAGAATGAAATTTTAACATTGTTAAGGGAAAAATTTACCTGGTACAGATCAAGAATATCTGTTTTAACAGCCCCGGCAAGTTTAAGGTATTTTTCAATTTCAGGCCAGGCAATCTCTTTATTTCGGGTTTTTGGATCATCCTGCCATTTACAGAAATCAAGATCTTCACTTAAGCGGTGATTGATCTGTATACTCAGAGCAGTTCCTCCTATCAGAATGTAATCTTTAAATAGATCAAACCGTTTTATTGAATTGAATACCTTCTCAGTATCAGGCGATAATCCTTTCATAATAACTGGAGCGCTTTACTGTGTTTATTCAAAGATTTTTTCAGGTAACTATCCGGGTTCTTAATTTTAAAATACAGGAGGGCAAACAGCAGATTCATTGAATGAAATTGTGCATCGTTTATCACCACCTTCTCATTCCAGATTTTTCTTATTTTCCCTTTCGGAAAGATGAGAAACAATTTATTAATGTCTTCAATATCAAGATTTATCAGGGTTTTTTCAATAAGGATATCGTCCGGTATTAAATCGGGTTCCGGCTTTTTATATGACCAGAAAACCCCCTGGTCAGCCAATTCCTGCTTCAACAGTTTCCTGATATCTTTTGCTTCCTTAATCATTAAAAATGGATACAATTTTACAAATATAAAACATTCAGCAAGGATAAGCAATATCTCTCTCTTCGTCCCTTTGTCTCTTTGTCTCCCCTTCACCCATTCTCCCCATCTCCATTGCACCGGTACATATTTCATCTAGTCTAAACAATTTCAGCTCCGGCGCCAGTTCTTTAGATGACCTTCTTTCTACAAATATTTCGCCCCGCTGGGGCTATCAACGATCAATACCACCAAATCTTTTTTTGAAATAGATTAACATTTTTAAGGCTAAGCTCTCAAATTGGCGGCGCGAGGGCAACCCGGAAATGGTGCGAAATTTTGGCCAGACGGTAGCGCCAATAAGGCCCGTGTAGCGGGCGTAAATATGGACAAAATTTTTCATTTCCGGCCTCTTTTTCTTTGGTTCGTTTCTTTTGGGCAAGCAAAAGAACCGAGCAGAATAATAGGCATTAATTATTTGAAAAATTAATTTCTGCGAGTTCGCCGAAGGCAAATGAACAATTACCATAGAAGAATAAAAGAACCGAATGAAGTGAGCTCGGCGAAGCCAAATGAACAAATAAGATTTGAAAAAATCAAATCGAACCGTAAGCACGGAGCGAAAAGCCCATGTGGAAATATTGAACCTTAATTAATTATTTTGTCAAAATATTCAAACAGAGTAACCGGTATTACAATAAACTTCTAAAATAAGAATATGTTTTAAAATTAAAGCATAGAATATAAGGATACAACAATGGCAGTTGGGGAGACCGGGGACTTGACGATTAATTTCTTTTACATTATGACAGTTCTAAAATTTACCCTACTCAAAAAATAGGTTGATGGCTGTAGATACCTTGATTCCAATATTTTATTAAATTTGCGATATGATTCGAAGAAAGCAACATATTATCCAATTGATTCGACAGAAGGTAAATGAAATCGACAATACAGCTGAAGTCATACTTTATGGCTCCAGAGCGAGAGGAGATAATAGACATGATTCGGATTGGGATGTTATGATCCTTCTAAAACGTAAAGATGTTGATAAAAAGGTCGAACAGACATTCCGGCATCATCTACTTGACATAGAACTTGAAATTGGAGTCCCTGTTTCAGTTTTTGTTTATTCAAAAAGTGATTGGGAAGGAAAATATTCAATCACCCCGCTTTTTAGGAGTATTAAAAAAGAAGGGATTCTTATTCCATGACAAAAGAACAGAATGATTATATAAATTATCGCCTTCAGAGAGCTACTGAAACCTTAAATGACGCCAGACTACTAGCTGAGAACGAAAGGTGGAATTCCTCAATTAATCGTCTATATTACGCATGCTTTTATGCAGTCTCTGCATTACTTTATTCTCAGTCAATAGAGGCCAGGACTCATAAAGGAGTAAGGATTAAGTTCATGGGGGAGTTCATAAAAACGGGTATATTCGATAAAGATTTTGGTAAACTTTTTTCCGACCTTTTTGATTGGAGACAAGAGGGAGACTATTCCGATTTCGTTTCGTTTGACAAAGACTTGACAATACCATTAATAAATAAAAGTGAAGAGTTTATTACCCTGATTAAAGCATTCTTAAAATCCAACGAAACGCTGACACTGACGGTGCTTTAGTTAATCTGCCTGCCTGAGCGGCAGCGAGTGATCTCCTTATTCTTAACCCAGCATCACGCCGTCTCTTAGTCTCTTCGTTACTCAGTCCCTTCGTCCCTATGTCCCCTTTGCGCCGGTATGTGTTTTTTCCAATCTAACCATTTTCTGCTCCGGCGCCTGCTCTTAGAGAGGCCTTTGTACTACAAATATTTCGCCCCTCTGGGGCTGGTTATTTAGCAGTTCTGGATTTCAAACGGCCTCAGATTATTTTGGGGAATAGCGACTGTTTTTAGGCTTGCTGCGGTGGCCTTTAGTAAGCAATACTGTTTGAGCGAGACCGAGGTACGAGGTGGAGCGAGTTGTATTGCGTGGGCTAGCCTAGAAACAGGAGCCCCAAAATAATCTGCAGCCTTGATTTTTCTTTGGTTACTTTCTTTTTATCAAGAAAAAGAAAGTAATAAGGATCTGTGGCGAGCAAAAGAAATGAACATATGAAACGAGGCAGGTAAAAGAACCGATCCCGCGAAGCGGGAGAGCTCACCGAAGGCAAATGAACATATGAAACAAATTATGCGTTGTGCGTCGTGCGTCGTTTGTCGTGTGTCGAACATCATGAGTAGAAATTGTTAATAATCAACACCCCATATCTGAAAACTCACAAAAGTTCTCACTTTCCAAGTGCAACCTTTTTTTGTATCTTGTAGTCTTGAAATTAGCTGAAATAGCACATTTTTAATTTCAACCTAAAACAACCTGACATGAAGACGTCAAATTTACCTGAAATCAAAAGAACCCGACATATGAAACTCATTAAAGGTTTGCTTTTATCTGTCCTCATTATAGCATTTATTAATTTTAAGGTCGAAGCCCAATGTACTGTTACCGGGGTTTCCGGTTCTGGATTTGACTTTGCAGGACAGTGTGCACCTGTTTCTACTGGAATTTATTATGAATTTGTTTTCGGCCTTGTTGCCCCCCCCCAACCTTCTTATAGAGTAATTTACTTTTGGGGTGATGGAGTTATTGACAATACTTTTCCTTTAGTTCAATCAAGAATTGTTTTTGGGAATACAATTTATTATGTCCATGCAGATTTGCCACATACCTTTCCTGCAAACGGAGATTGTGAATATAATGTTAATATGGTTTTGGTTGACAATGGTTACCAATGTTCAGATTCAAGACAAGTTCAGATAGTAGGGAATTGGCATCAGGATAATGTCGCTACAGCTAATGGAGTAATTGCATTAAATCCAACACCAAGAAAAGATGTTTGTGAAGGGGTCCCCTTAGTTGATTTCCAGTTTGCAGATGTATCACATTTTGCATGTAACCTTCAAGATAATCTCACAGCTCAAAAACCAAACCATACAGACAGATACGAGCAATTTGTCTATGGAACAAATCCAGTTGCGGGGCAAGGTATTCCAAATCTTTTTATTAAGGTTGGCGTAGCACAAACTTTGGTCCAATTAACAGATGCCGGCGGTGTTCCTGTGGCAAATTCTTGGAATGTAGATCCAACTACAGGTGGACTTGTAGCACCTTATTCAACAGTAAGCGGATATTTTGAAGGTCCTGTGGTTAAGATAGTACTTAACCCGGTAACAGGTGCTTATACATTAAATAATACTTATCCGATTTCGTTTAATGGAGTTGGTACAGTTTTTCAGGATCAGTTTCAGGTAACTTTACGGAACTGGAATGTTTGCAATCCCTGGAATGGAAGTCAAACAAATCCTAATGCTGTTGATGCAAATTTTGCAACATCATTGATTTATATAATCGATGCTCCCAATGCTCCAACACCAAACAATCAAACTATATGTGTGGGGAATACCGTTCCGGCATTAACAGTCAATGGTGTAGCCGGGGTTACTGCATTTTATTGGTATGCAAATCCGGCACTCACTATTATAGCTCCCGGATCAAACAATACAAATACCTATATTACAGGAATCAGTAACCTTGTTCCAAGTACTACTCCTTTTTATGTCACACAGGTGGTTGGCGGAGTTAATGCATGTGTAAGTCCTGCGACTCCTGTTACTCTTACAATAAACCCAAATCCAGCGGCAATTACAGGTACTGTGATCGTATGTGCCGGTTCAACCACAACTCTTGCGGATGCAACAGCAGGAGGAACATGGAGCAGTGCATCAACTGGCGTAGCAACCATCAGCGCTTTAGGTGTTGTAACAGGAGTCTCAGGAGGTACCTCTGTCATCTCATATACCTTAGGGACTGGTTGTTTTGCAACAACTACGGTTACTGTTAATGCAATGCCACAGGGAAGCCTTACAGCTAATGGTCCATTCTGTGTAACGGGGACAGGGCAATTGAAGTGGACGGCAACAGCAGGTTCAGGTACATATACAGTTGTCTATAATGATGGTGTGGCAGATCGCACAATAGCAGGAGTTACAAGCGGAACGCCATTTAATGTAAATACCAATCCTGTTGTCAGTAATACAACATATACTCTTAAGTCGGTAACAGATGCAAACTGTGTTAGAAGCAGTGGATTTACGGGTGGCTCAGCAACAATAACGGTCAATCCATTGCCGGCA
>PMNJ01000300.1 GCA_003162595.1 Bacteroidales bacterium
TGTGAATGGGGCTCAAACAAACCATGGGAATGGGCCGGTGCAGTAGGTCATTTATGGCGTACCACCGGTGACATTACCGATACATGGAACAGCATGATGGAGAATTTTTTACAACAGAAAGACTATGCCAGATATGCCGGACCAGGTCATTGGAATGACCCGGATATGCTGGAAGTCGGAAATGGAGGAATGACAACAGAAGAGTACAAAACTCATTTTTCATTATGGTGCATGGCAGCTGCTCCATTGTTGGCCGGAAATGATATTCAGAACATGTCTCCGGAAACCAAATCGATTCTTCTCAATAAGGAAATTATTGCTTTGGACCAGGATTCACTCGGAAGGCAAGCTATATGCTGGAGGGATAATGGTAATTATCAGGTTTGGTTAAAAATGCTAAGCAAAAATGAAAAAGCCATATGCCTTCTTAACAGCAGTGATGAGAAAAAGAGTGTTCTGGTAGACTTTTCACTTCTGGCACAGGCAAGGACAACTAAATGGGGGCCCGGCTCACCTCTTAAACTCGAAAATTATACTGTAAGAGATTTATGGGATCATAAAGATCTGGTATTGAAAGAATCCTCAATGTATGTTGATTTGCTTCCTCATTCAGTGAAAGTATACAGGTTTATTAAGAAATAATTTTTTAAAACACGTAGAGACGCCCAAATTGGGCGTCTCTACTACAATAAAATATTAAAAATAATTCCTTTCCGGGTCAATCAGTTTGCGAACGGAACCTCTTTTCCTGTTAATCTGATCCTTCCGGTCAGCACCTGGGTGAACTGGGGATCGAGATAACCTTTGAAACCGGGTTGTTTGCCTCCAACAGAGATAGTAAAGTACCCCGGCTCAATTACGCGTTTTGCCTTATTATTGATCATCGAGAACTGACGGGGGTCAAGCTTTAACTCCACAACCTTATTTTCACCCGGTTTAAGTGATACCCTGGTAAATCCCTCAAGCTGGCGTATTGGCCTGGAAGTTGATGCTTTTTCATCTGTCATGTAAAGCTCTACAACTTCATCTCCGGCAATTTTCCCGGCATTTGTTACAGTAACTTTTACAGTGACTTTATCTCCGGCAATAATTTTTTCAGGAATTGATAAGTTGCTGTATTTAAAGGTTGTATAACTTAGCCCGTAGCCAAAAGGGTATAAAGGCTCCTGCGTAAAGAACCTATATGTCTTCCCTTTCATATCATAATTCTCGAAAGCAGGGATCTGATCAATTGATTTATAATAGGTTACAGGAAGTCTTCCGGCAGGATTATAATCACCAAAGATAACATCAGCTACGGCATTACCACCCTGTTGACCGCCGTAACCAGCTAGTAATATAGCAGTTGCCTTTTCCTGGGCTTTATTTACTGACAATGCTCCGCCACTTGTTAATACTATAATAACAGGTTTCCCTGTCGAAGTTATGGCATCCAGAAGTTTTTCCTGTATAGCAGGAAGATTCAGATTAGTACGGTCACCGCCACTGAAGCCTTCAATCTTTATCGGCATTTCTTCACCTTCAAGTCGTTGAGACAAACCAAGAACGAGAACGACTGCATCAGCTTCTTTTGCAGCCGCAACAGCCTCTTCAATAAGGTTTGGCCTTGGCGGTGCCCATAAAAGCTCTATGGAGGCGTCACCGGCATAGTTTTTATAAAGAACTTCTATCTTATATTTTTTACCAGCCTGGAGTTCAGCAGGTGCCTCAATATGAATGGCTTCATGCTCATTCATAGAAGAAATCAGCTTTTTACCGTCGAGAAGGATTTCATAACCCGAAGATCCCAATCCTCCTATTGCGTAGGTTCCGGAAACAGGAGGAACCAGGTAAGTCGTCCATCTTACGCCAAAATTATCATCTGGCATGTCAAACCTCGGAGATAAATGCTCCCAGTAAAAATTGATATTATCATCAACTCTTGTGAAAACAGGCTTACCGTTCATCTCAGTATTATTAAAATACTCACCATAAGCACCCTGTATTCCATCAGGTGTTTCCAGATAGCGCGAAGGGATTGGTGACAAATTATGAATACCCTCTGCCAGATCACTGCCTTCAGAGTAGATTATCTTTGTACCCGGGGTAAGTTTACCCGTAATACCTTTAAGGACTGTGACGGGATCCTTCGGTATACCATTATAATTTCCTATCAACGATTCATAGTTATCGGCATTTGGGCCGATAACTGCCAGTGTTTTAATCTCTTTTGAAAGAGGAAGAACATTATTTTCATTCTTAAGCAAAACCACTGATTCCCTTGCTGCCTGACGTGAGAGTGAACTGTTATAATCGGAACAGTTTACAAAGAAAGGTATCTGTGCATAAGGGACCATCTCATCAGGATCAAACATTCCAAGTTTGAATCTGGCGGTGAATATCCTTTTTACAGCGACATTGATATCATCCTCGGTCAGTAATCCTCTTTTGACAGCTTCAACGAGGTTTTTATAATCATATCCGCACTCGAGGTCAGTTCCGGCTTTAACAGCCTGGGCTGCTGCCTCCACTGCATCTTTTGCAAAGTGGGTAACTTTATAGAAGTCGGAAATTGCCCAGCAGTCAGATACAATATAGCCCTTAAAACCCCATTCGTTACGAAGAATTCCATAAAGTATCGGGTTGGCACAGCAGGGATAATCCCTGAACATGTTATAAGCTCCCATCACAGAGTAAACCCCTGCATCCATAACCAGTGTGCGGAAAGCGGG
Source organism: Bacteroidales bacterium (assembly GCA_003162595.1). GTDB lineage: Bacteria > Bacteroidota > Bacteroidia > Bacteroidales > VadinHA17 > LD21. The sequence goes on from PMNJ01000300.1 coordinate 2,712, forward strand.
AAGATATGTTTCCCTGAGGTCTATCTCGCTTACTTTTGCATTAAATGAGTGTCTTAAAGATTCCGGCCCGGAGTGAACGGCATAATGTTTGGCTGTTGCTACCGTTTTCAAATATTTTGGATCGTCACCCTGCATACCTTTGACAAATTCGTACCCCATTCTGCCGGTAAGAAACGGATCTTCCCCATAGGTCTCATGACCTCTGCCCCATCTCGGGTCCCGAAAGATATTTATATTAGGAGACCAGAACGTAAGTCCCTGGTAGATGCCTGTTTTGCCTCTTCTCTGAAACTCATGATATTTAGCCCTTGCCTCATCAGAGATAGCATTCGCCACATTGAATAACAGTGATTCATCCCATGAGTTAGCAATTGTAATTGATTGAGGAAATACTGTTGCATAACCTGCTCTTGCAACTCCATGCAGAGCTTCATTCCACCATGTGTAAGCAGGAATCCCAAGTCGGGTAATTGCCGGTGCAGTGTAAAGCAACTGATCGGCTTTTTCCTGAAGAGTCATTCTTGAAACAAGGTCATTAACTCTTTCATCAAGAGAGAGTGAAGGGTTTCGAAACGGGAATGTGTATGAGCTCTGCTGTGCCTTGATAATAAAAACTGTTGCAGACAAAAACAAAAACAGTATAAGTGAGAATACCTTTTTCATAAGTAGAAATTTAAATATGTTCTTCAAGTTCAAATACGGATTAAACCTTTGGCAATGCCCATGGCTCTCTGTAATTTGGTATAAGATAATTGTTGGCTTCTGAGTCATTTGTAAATTTTGTTCCATCCCAGATGAGTTTTTTGCCTGTCCGGTATGCAATATTGCCGATAGCAGAGAATTTGGCGATATGTGCGCCGATCTCCACGCTTGCATTGGTATCAGGATTACGTTTAGTCATACATTCCAGTAAATTTGTCACATGTTTATTTATCCCTTTCCCTGTTCCTTTTGTGAGAGGTACAGCTTCCATTCGCACTTTTCCGTTAACATTTTCAGGAATAACTTCCCATCCCTGCCGATCTACTACAAGTGTTCCATTTTCTCCCACAAAACCCAGACCATGGTTTCGGCCGTAAGCTCCATCATTTATTCCAATGGCATGGTCCCACATAACGTTGAATCCGTCAAATTCATAAATAGTTTGTAAACTGTCGGGGGTTTCACAAGCATCAGTCGGATAACCATACTTTCCACCCATAGCCATTACCGATTTAGGGGTAGTGACATTCATACCATATAACGCATAATCAAGAAGATGAACTCCCCAGTCAGTCATCAGTCCACCTGCATAATCCCAGAACCACCTGAAGGTAAAATGGAAACGGTTTCTGTTAAAAGGATGTTGGGTTGCCGGTCCCAGCCACATATTATAATCAACTCCTGCCGGAACGGGTTCATCAGGCAGTACCGGAATGGAAGGGCACCAACCCTGGTATGAGAATACTCTAACAAGTCTTATTTTACCAAGCTTACCTGATTGGATAAAATTAACTGCATCCTGCCAGTGAGGATCACTCCTTTGCCACTGACCAACCTGTACAACAGTTTTGTTTCGCTTCGCAGCTTTCACCATCAGGTTACATTCTTCAATAGTTCTTCCCAGAGGCTTTTCACAATAGACATCTTTCCCCGCATCACATGCAGCAATCATCTGCAGACAATGCCAATGGTCGGGTGTTCCGACAATAACTACATTAATATCTTTGTTGTCGATCAACTTTCGCCAGTCTTTATAGAGGTTCGCCGGCTTCTTGCCCCTGATCTTCTCAACATCAGCAGCTCTTCGGTCAAGCACACTTTCATCCACATCACATAAAGCAAGGCATTCTACCTGAGGATGTTCAAGAAATGCAACCAGGTCAGCAAATCCCTGACCGTTGCATCCGATAACACCGACATTGATCCTATCTGATGGAGCATGTCTGACAAAGGCGCCAGACAAATTAGGTACCAGACCAAGAGCTGCAGTTGTAATTGCAGTATTTCTGATAAATACGCGACGCGTTGTCATTTTATAATTAATTTATACTGATCCCTATTTAACTGAAAATCTGTAGATCGTAGTTGATTTGAATATATCGCCAGGATTAAGTACTGTAGAGGGGAACTCAGGATGATTCGGACTATCCGGATAATGGCCGGATTCAAGACATAAACCTGACCTGAATTTGAATACTTTTCCTCCATGTCCGGTCTTTGTCCCATCAAGAAAGTTGCCGGTATACAACTGCATTCCGGGCTGATCCGTAATTACTTCTAGCATACGGCCACTAACAGGCTCATATACTGTAACATCAACCTCTTCTTTATTATCCAGTATATAGTTGTGATCATACCCTTTACCAAGAATGAGCTGATCATAGTTATCACCTATCCGTTCTCCAATGGTATGCGGAGTATTAAAATCAAAGGGTGTTCCTGCAACAGGACGAATCTCACCAGTCGGTATCATAAATGAATCGACAGGCGTGAAAGTTGATGCTTTAAGTGTCAGCACGTGATCCAGAATATCCCCATTACCTGCTCCGTGAAGATTAAAATATGCGTGGTTTGTAACATTCACTATAGTTTTCTTGTCGGTTGTACAGGTATAATCCATTACAATCTCGTTGCTGTCTGTCCATGTATAGGTAATAGTTGCATTGACTTTCCCCGGGAAACCTTCTTCCATATCAGGGCTTACATAGGTAAATTTTACAGCCGGAAATTTGCTATCCTTAAGAATTTCAGTATCCCAAACAACGCTATGCCAACCTTCAGGTCCTCCATGAAGTGTGTTTGGCCCATTATTAATGGGCGTATTATAAACTACACCATCAAGAGTAAATTTTCCTTTGGCAATCCTGTTTGCAAACCTGCCAACGACAGATCCGAAAGACATATCACCTTTGAGTGTTTCATCAAAAGTATCATATCCGAAGGTAATATTCTCCTTCTTCCCATTTTTGTCGGGAACCTCAATCCAGTTAATTTTTGCTCCGAAATTTGTAAGTCTTATAACATTACCAGATTTGTTTGTAAGGGTTAACAAATAAACCTCTTTGCCATTGTGTGAACCGAAAACATCCTTTTTAACCATCTCTTTATTTTTTGTTGACTGGTTGCAGGATGCGAAGATTACTGAAACCAGAGTTAGTGATAATAACATTAATTTTTTCATCATTTATTTAGATTAATTTTCGCTAAATTAATAAAGTTTTCTGACCACCGTGGCCTGTTTTAAAATAAAATAGGTTTCATTCAGTATCAATTGTACCAGCCTGATGGCAGAGTAATTCAAATATATATATTAAACCTTTAATTGTCTCTGTTTCCCTTTGTATCGCTTGTGTTTAACTTCATGTTATTTATCAAATAATGCTTCCAGGGCACCTGCAAGATAAGCGGCCGGTGCATTCCAGTTAATTGCTATCTCGTTGGATGCATAAGAACAAACAGAGTCAGTATATGATTCATCGGGAATCCGGGAAGGATAGGTATTACAACCATCCTGCTGACCAGGATTTGGTCCTCCAACTATCAAACCGGGAACCGGATCAGCTATTCCATCAGCCTCCGATAAACGATGGTGAGGAAACATTGGTGTTTTGTGGCCAAATCCTGTAACAAATGAATAACCAGTTGCGTTGCGCCCTAATACATAGTCAAGATTTGCAAGAGCCCCATCCAGAAATTTCTTTTCTTTTGAAAGCTTGTAAGCCTGAATAAGTAAGATCCCCTGATTAGTTGCAACCGAGTTGCTTCCCCATATAAAATCCGCTGCTGACTTCCCTATCACTGTCATGTATGCTCGGTCAGCAATTCCCTCTGTCAACTTTTCTGCAGTTCTTATTATTCGTTTTTTAAGTACAGGAAAATCTCTCTTTGCAGAGTTTGTCAGTTTATTTTCGAACCTGGCAAGAGTATAATACCCAAGAAGTCTGACATTATCCCACGATGGCAACGGCATCAGCGTATCTGGTAACATTGGATATGCATTATAATAGCTATCTTTCCCGGTACTTATATACAACTCTGAAGCTGCCCATATAAACTCATCGCTGAAATCAGAATCCCCATAACCCCCGGTATTTATTACAGGTTTGAACTCTTTATTCATAAGATTTTGATCATAAGCTGTTTTAGGGTTTTTCACTGCCCATTCCCAGGCCTTTTCTGCAGATTTCATACATGAATCTGATAATCCGGGAAATACCTTTTTGAATTTAGGAAAAATACGTCCTGCCTGTGCCATTACGGCCGCAAAGTCTAGTGTTGCAGCAGTTCCTTTTTGAACTACATAACGCGGAGTTACAGCAACGGATGGCATAACCATACCGTCGAAATTGGCATTAGTAACTTTATTATATACACCTCCGTCATCCGGGTCCTGCATTGTAAGCATCCATCTCAGGTTCCAGACGGCTTCATTAAGCAAATCTGGAGCTCCGTTACCACTTTCAGGAATATTGATTTTTATTGAATCAAAACAGACAGGGAAATCTTCATATAAGGAGAGCAAGGTCCCCATAGTGATCCCACTGTTCACGATATATTTATTATAGTCGCCGGCGTCGTACCATCCATGCGGACAGGAGATAATAGTTCCTGCTGGACGGTTTGGTGAGGCAGCCGACGGATGAACAATGACCTGGGTATCAGGGTGACCGGCCGAATGGCTCCATTTGCCTGCAAATTCAGGCAGAAGAGGTGTGGACATCCTCTGAAAATAAAATCCTTTTATAAGCCCTTTTGTAAGGCTGTTGAAAACCTTGGGCTTAATTTCGAAGGCATAGGAATCCCCAACTCCGGGTAAATTCAGTTTGTATCTACCAGGGGCTGTAACAGCTGAGAAATCAGCAATCCGGGTGACTTTGGGAGAGTACGCCGATTTGTGAGGAGCGCTCAGTTTTGATTTGAAAACGACCTTCCCGGATGTTACCGACTTAATAAGAAACTCGCCATTGATATCATCGGTAATAACAGCTACTTTATGAGCATCAGGGTAGAATCCGATCTGGTTAAGCCTGATTTTGGATGCAGTATCCTGCGCGCTCAAAAATGACGTTATGGCGGCAATTAATAAAAGTACAATGATCAGTTTCTTCATAATCAGTTGGAATTTTCTGAACTACAATATTTTTAATGTGTACGTGAATGAAGTTGGCACAGCATAAACAATGTATTGGGGTAATTGTCTGGGACCACAACTTGCTGATCCGACACCCAGGGTAAGATGACTTATACAGAATACAGTAGCGCTGCTTTGAGGCAGGTCGATCCGGTATTCAACTTTATCCATCTCCTCATCACTGTAAGGCAACATAGACACCTGCATAAGAGAGCTATCTGATTTTACCATAAGTCCGTTCCCTGATGCGTTTGTTACCTGAGCCCAACGAACATCCTCATGGTTTCCTCCCTCCATAGGCTTTTCGTATGGAGTAAGCTGTTCTTTAACTGAGCTCTTATAGACACCGACATCGAATCCGCGTTTCCGGTCGGAATAATTCTCCATAGGCCCACGGCCAAAATATGAGGCCTGATCATACTGTTTATCTATGAACATTCTTACACCAATGCGAGCTAAAGCAAGCTTGGGATCGCTTGAACTGAAAGTGTTTTCAGATTTGACAGAACCATCCCCTGAAATAGTATAGACAACTTTATGATTAGCAGTGAAATTGCCTTTTCCTTCAGCCAGCAGGGCCACCGTAATTTTAACTGAAGAAGGTGAAGTCTGATCAACATTAACTGTTTGTGTTGTCCATTTAAGTTCCCTCAGACCCGATGATACCCAGCCTCTGTCAGCCCACATATCATCATTCCGGTGAGGAGCACGCCACAGATGTAACCTGGGGCCACCATCTTTGAGCAGCATATTGACTCCATTCTTTTCAAGGGCCGAAAACGTGCCTGCAACTTTATCAAACACAACTGTGAAGCCGGAACCTTTAACGGTAATTTCTTTATCAGTCTGGGTGAGATTGACCGGNNCATCTTTTTTCGAAATTTTATAAGGAATTGTTACCACAGCCTCTTTCCCGGGAGCAATTTCAGGAAGTTTTATATCGCCACGTGAGATTTCAGTGCCATTTTCAGATAATGTCCAGAGACCGGTAAATCCCTTAAGATCAATAAACTGGTATTTATTCTTAATAAGGAACTGACCTTTTGAAATATCTTCAGCAGATACTTTTATCCATTGATAAACATGTTTCATCTCGGGATAATGCGGTTTCAGAGAACGATCGGAAGCCACAACTCCTTTATGAATAAAGTAATGGTCGTTGGGAAATTCACCAAAACCGCCGCCGTATGCTATAATAGGATGATTCGGATCGCGGCGGTTATAAATGCCCTGATCCTGCCATTCCCATACTGCTCCTCCCATTATTTGAGGGTATTTATCGAAGACATCGTTATAATCACCGATCGCTCCCATCGAATTGAACATTGCATGGGCATATTCGCACATGAAGTAAGGCTTTTTGATAGTGGTATCATTAGCGATTCTTTCAACATCTTTCGGCTGTGTATACATCTGACTTTCAATATCAGCCGGGTTTGCCTTGCCAATACCAAAACCTTCGTAATGAACAGGTCGTGTCGGATCAATACCTTTTATTGTAGCCATGGCAGCCCTGAAATTAGAGCCTCCTCTTCCGCATTCATTTCCAAGTGACCAGATTATTATAGATGGATGATTTTTAAAATTCTCAACGTTTGCCACATTCCTGTCAATAATAGCCGCTTTTATGGTGGGTTCTTCATCAAACCTGCCCATATACCCATGACATTCAACATTTGCCTCAGCAACAAGGAATATACCATATTCGTCACATAATTCATACCAGCGTGGATCATCAGAATAGTGACAGGTCCGGACCAGGTTACAGTTACCCTGTTTGATCAGCTCAAGATCGCGGACCATCTGTGCCTCGGTAACGGCATGACCAACATCAGGCCAGTTTTCGTGACGGTTCACACCTTTAAGCTTAACAACAGTACCGTTCACCAGAAAAAGTCTCCCTTTTATTTCAACTTTTCTGAAACCGGTCCGTGATGAAAGCGTTTCAACTGTATTTTTCCCATCTTTTAATGTAAGAACAGTTGTATAAAGCCTTGGAGTTTCAGCTGTCCATTTTTCAGGATTGTCGACATGGAAAGTGAGTTTAATTGATTTTTCTTCACCGGGTTGCAAAACAGGGACATCTCCATTTGCGCTAGCTGTTTTTACTTCGTTTTTACCATCATATAAAATCGCTGATATTTGTGTAGCATTTAAGGCTTTGGTTCCAAAGTTTTTCACCTTTGCATCAATCTCGACTGTAGCATTGCGATACTGATCATCAAGATCAGTTTTAATAAAGAAATCACGTATATGCTCCATTGGAGTACTCCATACTGTTACATTTCGGAAAATTCCACTCAAACGCCACATATCCTGATCCTCAAGCCAGGTACCTGAAGTAAACCTGTACACTTCAACAGCAACCATATTCTTGCCGGGTTTCACATATTTCGTAATATCAAATTCGGCAGCATTCCTGCTATTTACACTATATCCGACTTTTGTTCCGTTAACCCAGAGAAAGAATCCGGCGTCAACACCATCGAATGTAAGGAATATCTGGCGACCATTCCAGTCAGCAGGAATTTCAAAATCACGCCGGTAACTTCCCACTGGATTTCTTTCCTCATAGGCTGTGAAATTTTTCGGAGGTGTGCTCATAACGTGAGGAAAATCTTTTTTTATAATGTACCCGTTATTGCGGTAATAGGGTGTCCCATAACCAAGTATCTGCCAGTTAGATGGAACAGGGATCTCTTTCCAGGAAGAAACATTGAATTCCGGTTTATAAAAATCTACCGGTCTTGCCTGTGGCCAGGAAACCCAGTTAAATTTCCAATTACCGTTCAGGCTCCTGCAGTATGAGGAGGCATGCCTGTTCGCAATGAGAGCTTCATTCAGATTGGCATAAGGCATAAGGGAAGCATGCGCCGGTTCCTTATTAATCCCAATGATTTCAGGATTATCAATTTCAGTAGGCACAGTTGCTCCTCCTAAAGAGTCTTTTGGTGATTGGTTTTGACAATTACCCGATAAACCTGCTACGAAGAGAGTTATGAAACTCAATACTAATTTTGACCAGTTTTTCATAATAAAAAATATTATTTGTAAGTATAGCAAAAACTATTAATATCTACGTATTATTCTGCCTTTCAATTATTTCCAGGCACATCCTGGAATCATGATACGGGCATTTCCAAAAACCGGCTTTATCTTCCTTAAGATTAGGCTGCAGGTTTTTATCAACGCTCCAGTACCATTCCCCGTTTTGCCTGTCAATTATATGATCAGAGATAAATTTCCAGGCCGCCAGACTTAAACCGAGATATTCTTCATTTCCCGATAAAGTATATGCATTCAGGTAACCAACCACGGTCTCAGCCTGTACCCACCAGTGCCTGTCGTAATCTATATGACCTGACTTGAAAAAATTTTCATAGATCATACTTCCATCTGCCATTATACCATCTTTTGCAGCTTCAGCGATCCCGATACATATTTTTTTCACTTTACTAATTACAGTATCGTCACCTAGTGCCAGGGCAGCTTCGTAGATAAGCCATGATGATTCAATGTTATGACCGTAAGAAATGAGGTCTGTTTTATCATTCCATTCCTCATCAAAGAACATATTAAGATTAAATGTCTCGCTGTTAACTATCCTGTCGGTAAAAACACCGATAAGTTTGTATAATTGTTTCTTTAAAAGATCATCTTTCCAGATTCTGTAAAGATTTGTATAAGCTTCCAGAACATGAAGATGAGTATTCATGGTCTTTTTTTCATTGGCATCTTTTGCACTCAGACGAAGATCGTCCAGAGCACCCCATTCTCGGGAGAAGGCTTCAAAATATCCATCAAGCTTATTGTCATAACTGTATCTCTCAATCAGCCTGAACAGCTCAATAGCTTTCCCAAGGCAATCAGAGTCATGTGTAATCCTGTAATATTCTGTCAATCCATAAATTGCAAATGCCTGCGCATATATCTGTTTTTTCCCGTCTTTCATCTGACCTTTATGGTCAAGAAGCCAGAATAGTCCTCCAAATTCCTTATCAAAGAAATGATCGAGAAGATAATCTTTTGATCTTTCGGCAGTTTTAAGATAATCAGGATTCTTCAAAATTCTGAAAGCCGATGAAAACGTCCAGAGGATCCTGGCGTTTAATACACATCCTTTGTCAGCATCATTGAAAACGCGACCCGATCCATCTATCCTCCCATAAAATCCCCCATCTTTGGAATCAATCATTTTTGTCATCCAGAATGGCAGGATATTGGTTACCAGTTCTTCTGTAACTTCTGCTTTAAGTATTTCCGGTTTGCTTAGTGACATATATTAGATTCTTTTAAGTATTACTCTTTACCTTTTACCCCCAGTCCCGACTAAGCGGGACATCCCCCTAAAGGGGGACTAATTCAGCGCCTCCATGATGAATTCTGCTTTAAGGCAGAGGATTAAACCCCCTTCAGGGGGGCAGAGGGGCTATTCTTTTTTACCTGTTTCTCTTCTCACAGCCAGTTCTGCGCTTATTGTTAACATTTTCTTTTCACTCAGAGGATAGATAAACATAAAAAATGCTCCTAATAAGGTTCCGATTGCCGGAAAGAAACTCAGCATCATTTTTATACCAGTCTGAGCTTCAGCTGTTTGAACAACATTTGCCTTAAATCCATAATATCCAAGCAGCCAGCCTGCCAGAGCGCCTCCCAGAGTCCATCCGAATTTCTGAGACATGGAAGATGCAGAGAAGACTAGTCCTGTTGCGCGTCGCCCTGTTTTCCATTCTGAATAGTCAGAAGCATCAGCATACATCGACCAAACCAGAGGGAAGATAATGCCAGCACTCATACTGATCAAAAACTGAAATAAAAATATGAGACTGACACTGTTTCTGTCGAGCCAGTAAAAAGCAATACTAAACACAGTAGCAAAAAGCATTGCATATAAGAAAGTATATTTTTTACCAATCCTGTCTGATACAGGTTTAGCTAGAATTACTCCTACAATATTGGCAGCCTGTCCCAGGACAAAATAGAGACTGCTGAGAGTGATTGTAAGCTTAATAGCTTTTATTGAAAAAGCGCTTTGTCCCTGTATATAGTATTTGAAATAGTAGATAGCTGCTCCGTCGCGGATAGAATTAAAAAATATTGCTGCTATGCCTGCACCTAACAGAATAAACCAGGGAGAATTATGCAGAAGATCTTTAATGTCTTTTTTCAGGGAAGTTTTAACTGTTACGGGTTTGATACGTTCCCGGGTCCATGAAAAAGTGAACATGAAGAAGGTTATTGCGATAATTGCAAATACCACAGCTGCCAACTGCCATCCCAGCTGAAGGTTTACCCCTCCTTTCCCAAGTTTACTGAAGATATCAACCAAAGGCTCGGCTAGTGCGAGTACAAGCAAACTTCCACCAAAAGCAAAAATAAACCTGAAAGTAGCCAGGCTGGTTCTTTCTTTTCCATCGGCAGTCATAACTCCCATCAGGGATGCATATGGTACATTGATCATGGAATATACCATCATCATAAGGGAATAAGTGATGAATGCATAGATCACTTTCCCTGATTGTGTAAATGAAGGTGTTGTGAATGTGAGGACTCCTATGATTCCAAATGGTACTGCAACCCAAAGCAGGTAAGGTCTGAATTTTCCCCATCGGGTCTCTGTCCGATCACCAAGGATACCGACAAACGGATCAAAAGCGGCATCCCAGATCCTTGTTACAAGGAACATGGTTCCGACAAGAGTTGCAGAAATTCCGAAAACATCGGTATAAAAAAACATCAAATACATCGAGAAGAGTTTCCAGAACATAGAACTGGCAGCATCACCAAACCCATATCCGATCTTTTCTTTAAGTTTCAGTTTTTGTGAGATCATAGAGATTATTATAAAGTGCGTTTATAAATTTACAATTTCTTTTTCTGCATTTTCAGGTTCCTGTCGATCAGTTTTTTAAGTATTTCAACTGAAGCAGCTGAACGTAACCCATCTGCCGGTGTATTAAGGCAATAATCGACAAGTTTATCAATAGTCGATACGGCTACATGCATTCTGGTATCTGATGAAGCATAATAAATATAAACTGGTCCGTCGTCATCAATAATCCAACCGTTTGTAAATAAGACATTCGAAACATCACCCACTCTTTCCTCTCCTTCCGGAGCCATGAAAAATCCGGCGGGTTCTGCTATAAGCTTTGAAGGATCCTTTAAATCAGTCATATAGAGGTAAAGCACATATCTTAGACCTGCGGCACAACCTCTAACACCATGAGCCAGATGCAACCATCCTTCATCTGTTTTTACCGGATGGGGGCCCTCTCCGTTTTTCTGTTCCTTAATAGTATGATAATAACGGAAGTTAATAATTTTCTCTTCCTTTATTTCAGCATGTGTAATATCATCAATAAGTGCCCATCCAATACCACCTCCTGAGCCGGCGTCTATAAACCCATCCTGAGGTCGGGTGTAAAGAGCATACTTTCCGTCAACAAATTCCGGATGAAGCACAACATTTCGCTGTTGACTCCTCGTCTTGAGATCGGGAAGCCTTTCCCATTTTTTCAGATCATGTGTTCGTGCTATACCTGCTGCAGCTACAGCGGAAGAGAGATCGCCTTCGGGAGCTGAAGGGTCTTTCCTTTCAGAACAAAAGATCCCATAGATCCATCCGTCTTCATGCATGGTAAGGCGCATGTCATAAACGTTCGTGTCGGGGTTTTCTGTTTCAGGCATTGTAACCGGATAGTCCCAGAAATGGAAATTATCAATTCCGTTCGGACTTTCGGCAATCGCAAAAAAAGATTTCCTGTCATTGCCTTCTACACGAACAGCGAGGATATACCTGCCTTCAAATTTCATTGCTCCTGCATTAAATGCAGCATGTATTCCAAAGCGTTCCATCAGATGAGGATTCGTTTCGGGATTAAGATCATATTTCCAGAATAAAGGTGCATGATCTCCGGTAAGAACAGGATATTTATATCTGAAGAAGATACCATTACCCGGTTCAATTCTCATATTTTCCCGAGTCAATAATTTCTGGTGTTCCTCAGTCAGGATTTTCAATCTTGATTTGAAATCGGTTTTCATGAGATATGTAATTAATTAATTAATTATTAAATATTCCGCCTCTGCTTCAATAAGAAGGTTATCACGGCAGATATCAGATTGGATAAAAATTGAGGGAACCCCAGGGAATCGTTCCTGGCAAATCGCTTTTACTTTTGCAAAATCGCCCTGGTTTTTCACATAAACTCTGAGGAGAATGAATTTTCCCAATTCCCTTTCAGTTTTGCCAGGCATGTCTCCTATTCTTTTTTTATCAGTCAGTTTGTCAATGTTATCGAGGGTAACAATAGTTTGTTTCTCAATATCTTCAATTCCTGTAATGTCCTGTCCTAAAATTGAAGCAGTGCCTGAGATAAAAAGTGTTGATCTCACTTTCCCTGATATAAGTAGCGCCCGCTCAAACAGGGGCTGAGATTTTACTGATTTCCCTTTGCCGGCAACTACTCTTAGCACATCTTGCCCATATTCATAGGGATTTATCTGGGCAGGATTATCAATAGGTTTAATAATTACAGATTCTTTTGCTATAACAGCGCAAAAGTCAAGACTGAATCCATCGAGTCTCATTCCGATGCCTGTTGCAGCCGGGTATCCTTGTATAGTTCGGTATTTTTGGTAGACTTCACTTCTGACTTTATTAAAAACCTGGTAATTCTGGACTCCTTTCTTAATTTCAAGAATATTGCCAATATAATTCCATTGACGCACCAGATGGTTATATGACATTCCTTCCACATCAAGAATTGCTTTCATCTGATCGAATGCTGCACTGGCTGCATTTTTTGTGTCTGAGTAAAAAAGACCGAAGCCAAGACCACAAGCCCATACCTCCTTGCCAAAATCTGATTCACACACAACATAAGGTATTGAATTCCAAACTTTTGTTGTCACATTTGATGAATCGGCAACTGAGTAAGCCGCTTCAACGGCGATTTTCCAAGGTTTTTCCGGTGGATGAACTGTAATATTAAACGCCGGACATTTTCTGCCAAAAGCATTATGGATGGATTTATCGATTACCTTTCTGACCTTTATATATGTATCATAGTCGGGCTGATCTGTAAAAATATTTAATTTAATAAGTCTGAAGTTCGTATCCTGGTAATATATAATTTGTTTCAGGCACTGCCTCCATTCCTCAATGAAATCTCCCCTCACTTCGGGCACAAATACTGAATATTTTCCAATCATAAAAAACGAATCTTTAAAACAAATGTATTAATGTTTTTACCAATTATATTAATGTAGAGGCAGGTCTGAGACCTGTCTCTACAACATCATTTCATTTTGTAAATCCCAGGTTCTATGGCAACTCCTGCCGTAACAGGATTTCCGTAAAAGTCTTTCATTGGCTGAATTATTCCAAAGGCGGACTTAAGATCCAATCCTTTATTTTTAAGTGGTGAATCTGGTCGTAAAATAAACCCATAAAGTTTTTCAAGCTGATACGGATCTGTAATATCCGTAACCAACGGGCCTTGAAACTTAGGATCTTCCTGCCTTCCAACGAACTTTCCTTTCAGCATCTCCTGTCCGGTTGCTTTAGCCCATTCATCAAGATTTGTAAAATTCATGAACTTACTATTTCCTTCAGGATTCCACCAGTCATTTCCAATAAATTTACTGCCTTTGTTAATCCCTGCTACCGGAACATCCGAACCGAGGAAGATATTATTGCAGTAGATAAAGTTTTTATGTGCCGAAGATTGTTCAAAACTGATTAAAGGACCACCCGAATTATATATTACATTATTATAAATCATGCAATTAGCCAGTTGACTGGTATCAGCCGATCCATTCCAGATGAAAATACTGCCAGACCCTTCCGTTGTTTGTGCATCATTTATACTGACACAATAACGTATAGTGTTATCTGACCATGAAGATGCACCTGAATATTGAAATAATCCATACCCGGCACCCTGGTTTTCATAAGATAAACAATATTGAATCACTGAATTGGTAACGCCTCCATCAAGATCAAATCCGCCGCCATCTTTTGCGTTTTTTGATGTTTTATTCCGATAGCTGATGCAATACTGGATTGTAACATGATCACTTTCCCAGGTCCAGATTCCTACCGGTCCGTTACCTTGCCTGGGCATGTCCCAGCCGTTGTTAGTAGCGCTGCAATGATCTATCATAACGCTGTCTGAAACACCAACGAGGATTCCATTTCCACTGTGATTATTGAGATTTGTCGGATCTCCCGGGTTGTTTTCTGCTTTGCAGTCATGTATAAGAATTTTATGGGAAAGTTTCCTGGCAGAACCCATAACGTTAATTCCACAGAAACCATTATCCAAAGCAATTACTTTCTCAATCTCCGAATCATTGCAGTCGTAAAGATCAACGCCGGATTTCTGAAAGCCTTCCGCCTTTACATTTTCAATTTTACAATTCCCTGAATGCACAACTGACAGACCATTGGTTTTGTTGCCATTATTTCTACCATTTCCTTCTAAATTCAGGTCTGCAATTAATATGTTCTGACAGTTTTCAATTTTTATAGCTTCAGCATCACCACCATTAATTACTGCTCTACCTGTACCCCATGAAATAATTTTAATCGGGCTCATGCTCTTACCATTGATTCGGCTCAAAACTAAGGTCCCATTGAAAATCTGTCCTCCTGCGAAAAAAACTTCTGCTGCTTTCTGCTGAAGTCTGATATTAAGTTCCCCAATCGATTTTATAGGTTTTTTAATGGTTCCCACATTAGAGTCATTTCCAATATTGGCATCAACGTAATAAGCCTTTTCAGAATCAGCCTTGCCGGTAATTACCAATTTATTATCAGACCTGAATGATTTGCAACNNCCACGATTATTCCAAAGAGCATAGGGAATCAATTTAACAGGTTCTTCAACGGGCATCGCTGCTTTACCATCAGGAGTTTTCTTCGTCAGAGAACCGACTGTATTAATTACCTGCGTACCATCAAGAAGCGAAGGTTCAAATTCTGTTGTAAAAGCAGCATCTTTCTTTATGACTAAATCCCTCACATTTCCATTGTTGTTATCGGGCCATTCAGCACAGAAAATAACAGGACCTCTCTGAAATGCGATTTTATTCCGGTCTTCAATTACTCTTTCATCAGCAACAACTTTACGGACCGGCATTGGAAAATCAATTTCAACTTTATCTCCCAATTGCCATTTCCTGAAAACTACAGCATATCCATCAATAATTTTGATCTCTGATTCCTTCCCGTTAATCATTAGTTTTACCGGTTCGGAATTATCATCAGAAAATTTATAGGTCCCTCCCGGAAGAGCTTCATTCTGAGCCCAACCCGGAATCCTGATCTTCAGAATGAATCTCCCGCTTTTCTCCGGATTAACCATTATATCAACCTTCCCATCCCACGGGAAATTTGCTTTTTGTGAGATACTGACCTTTCTTTTGCCAATAGTTATGTCGGCATCATTTGATATGAACAGATTGACATAAAGTTCTTTATCTGTGACAGCATAAACATATCCTGGAATTGCAGGAACAAACCTCGCCACATTCGAAGGGCAGCATGCGCAGCCGAACCAGGCTTGTCGCTGATGCTGGCCATTGGATTCAAGTGGATTAGGATAGAAAAATCTGTCGGCTGATAAAGATACCCCGGAAAGCATGGAGTTATAAAGTGTTTTTTCAAGTATGTCGATATACTTCGACTGCCCATGTAAAAGAAAAAGTCTGTGATTGAAGAAGATATCCCCAATTGAGGCGCAGGTTTCACAATAAGCTGACATATTTGGTAATACAAAAGGGTCGGCAAAACCTTCATTGCCGCCCGAAGCTCCGATTCCGCCGGTCAGGTACATTTTCCCGTAAACAAGATTTCTCCAGATTTTTGTAATAGCATTCAGATAAGCAGCATCATTTTCAATTGCAGCGATATCTGCCATCCCTGAATACATATAAGTAGCTCTGACAGAATGTCCTTCTGCTTCAGTCTGATCAACAGGTTTCAGATTAGCCTGGTTGTACACCTGTCCTTTAGGACCACGGATATCCAGGAAGAACCTTGCAAGATCGAGATATTTTTTTTCTCCGGTGACTCTGTACAATTTAACAAGTCCCATCTCAATTACCTGGTGCCCGGGGTACACTTTAACCCTGTCAATGCCAAAATCCCTGTTGACCAGATCGGCTGATTTTAATGCTATATCAAGAAGTGTCTTCTTCCCGGTGGCCTGGTAGTGGGCCACGGCTGCTTCATACAGATGCCCGAGATTATAAAGTTCATGGCTAAGGACAGAATCCATTTCCCACCTATTTTTACCTGCCCACTCATGAAGGCCTCTTCCACCGTGCTTCTCAGCAATCGTACGGTTTGTATAAAGGTAACCGTCGGGTTCCTGTGCAAGACCAATCTTATGTATAAGAGTGTCAAGATAAGCTTCAAGTTTTGGATCGGGAAAGGTCTGAAGTGAATAACTTGCCCCTTCAATTATCTTATAGACATCCGAATCGTCAAAGGGATATATAGTCTGGAATTTGCCTGTGTCGAGACCTGCCGCAATTTCAAAATTCTTCACTCTCCCGGTCGATTCACAATAACCAAAGGCAATAGGTATCGTTATTGAAGCATTCCTTTTTATCCTCGGAGCCCAGAAATTATCGGTAAGTTTAACGGAAGTGAATGGAACCGGCTTAATAGGATAATCTTCTCCTTTAGAAGACTTTCTGGCACATCCGGAAAAGAGCAATAATATACTTGTAACGGTAAAAAGTACTTTAATGAGTCTGGTCATTTTATACTATTTTGTCAGTTCTAATACAACCACTGATTTTGATGGCATAACAATACTCAAGATCCCGTCTTTCAAAGTAAATCCGTTGAAAGCAGCCGGTTTTACGGTCTCAGGACTCTCAAAACTGTTAAACGAATTCATTTCTTTGGCGGTAAGCACTTCTCCTGTAACCGTTTTAAATGACTCTCCTATCACAGGACACGTAATAGTAATAGATTTGTTGGGGTTAAGATTGGCGAGGGAGATGTGCACTTTCCCGTCTTTATCAACAGATGCTGAAGCTGAAATAGCAGGTATTCTCTTATCGCCGTAAACGTAATCTTCACACCTGATGTCAAGATTTAGAAGCTTAGCCTCCTGATGGACCCTGAACATTTTAAAGACCCAATAGGTAGGAGTCAGAACCATTTTATCGTCCTTTGTGAGAATAACAGATTGAAGGACATTTACCATCTGGGCAATGTTTGCAGCCTTTACCCTGTCAGCATGCTGGTTAAAAATATTCAGATGAATCGCAGCGGTGACTGCATCACGCATCGAATTCTGCTGATACAGGAATCCAGGGTTAGTGCCTGGTTCTACATTGAACCAATTGCCCCATTCATCAACAACGAGTCCTTTTGTTTTCTGAGGATCGTAGCGGTCCATAATAGCAGCATGTCCTTTAATAATAAAGTCCATCTGGAGATTCAACCGCATCGTCTCAAACCATTCTCTTTCATCGAATTTAGTAGCAGATCCTTTGAAACCCCATCCATCTACAACAGAATAATAATGAATCGATAACCCCTGGAACATTGCGCGGGTTCCGGCATCCTTCATCAATGTTTCTGTCCATGCAAAATTGTAATCGGAAGGCCCGCAGGCAACACGGTAGAGCTGATTGCCGGAGTAGTTTCCAAGGAATGTTGAATACTGTTTCATAGTGTTAGCATAAAACTCATCTGTCATGTTTCCTCCGCAACCCCAGTTTTCATTTCCAATTGCAAAATATTTTACTTTCCATGGTTTATCGCGGCCGTTTTCTTTGCGAAGGTTGGTCATAGGGCTTACAGCATCGGAGGTAAGATATTCTATCCATTCTGCCATCTCTTTAACCGAACCTGATCCTACGTTTCCGTTTATGTATGCGTCGCAACCGAGAAGTTCTGTAAGTTTCATAAACTCATGTGTCCCAAAGGAATTGTCTTCAGTAACTCCTCCCCAGTTTGTATTTACGATAGAAGCTCTTTTTTCTTTCGGGCCAATTCCATCTTTCCAGTGGTAGGTATCTGCAAAGCAGCCACCGGGCCATCGGAGATTTGGAACCTTAATCTCACGAAGGGCAAACAGAACGTCATTTCTTATACCATATGTATTTGGTATTTTAGAATCGGGACCAACCCATAAACCACCGTAGATACAATTTCCCAGGTGTTCTGAAAAATGTCCATAAATATCTTTACTGATTACTGGGCCGGGATGATTTGCGACTAGTACTAACTGGTTTATAGATACGAGGTCTTCTTTTTGGGCAGAGACTTTCGTTCCAACCAAAAAAAAGATCATAAGCAGAACTACAATTAATCTTTTCATAATATTTTCTTTAATGTTTGATTTACAGGATTTCTTGGTGTAACCTGGTGTCTTGGAGCCTTTGTGGCAATTCTTTTTTCTGCCATCAAAACACCAGGGCACAAAGCTTCACCTGGGAGCCTTAATTTGTAAGATTTTTCTCTATAAATGAACCAAGTTCTTTATATTTCCTGAAAAGGGATTCATATTTTTTAGCTCTCACCGGATCGGGATGATATTCTTTTTCAAAGCCGCCGCCCATTGCTTTCTGAGCAGAAGGAATATCTTTATAAACTCCTGCTACGACCGATGCCGCCATTGCTGAACCCAGGGCACAGGTCTGTTCAGAGGCTGCAACTTTTAGTGGCATATTAAGAACATCTGCCACTATCTGCATTACGAAAGGATTCTTTTTTGCAACTCCTCCGATGGCAATTACCCCATCAATGCGGATCCCTTCTGATATAAACCGTTCATTAATCATTTTTGACCCGAATGCAGTAGCTTCGACAAGTGCTTTAAATATCCGGGGGGCGTCAGACCCAAGAGATAATCCGGTAATTGCACCTTTGAGTGCCTGATTAGCATCCGGAGTACGCCTGCCATTCATCCAGTCTAGGGCGATTATTGATGTTTCTTCAACCGGAAGTGATTCAGCCTGTTTGCTCAATTTTGCAATTAACTTATCTGCAGTCTCTTCCAGGATTTTTTTCTTTGATTTCTCATCAAGCCAGCTCATCTCAGAAATTATGTTGGTTACCGGCCACATTAATAGTTTGCCAAACCAGGCATAAATATCACCAAAGGCTGATTGTCCTGCTTCGAGACCAAGCATTCCGGGAATTATAGATCCGTCGACCTGGCCGCAAATACCGGAAACAAGTTTATTTCCTACTTCCGTCATCGGCGCTACAATCATATCACAAGTGGAAGTTCCCATAACTTTAACAAGCTGATAAGGTTTAATTTCTCCGCCAACACCACCAGTGTGTGCATCAAAAGTACCTGCGCCAACCTTCACTTCAGTTGACAGGCCAAGTCTCTTTGCCCATTCCATAGAAAGCTTCCCGACTTCAGTATCACAGGTGTATGTTTTGCTGAAAAGTCTTTCCCTGAGACCTGTAAGAACAGGATCCAGTTTTATAAGAAATTTTTCATCCGGCAAACCATTAAAGTCATCATGCCACATAGCTTTATGTCCTGCTGCACACCTGCTTCTTTTAAGTTGCAGAGGATTCGTTTTACCAACCAGTAATGCCGGTATCCAGTCACAGTGTTCAACCCATGACCAGGCGTCTTTCCTTACATCATTACTATGACGAAGAACATGAAGAATTTTTGCCCAGAACCACTCCGAGGAATAAATCCCTCCTTCGAATTTGGTAAAGTCGACCCCACCCCATGTTCTGGCCAGGTTATTGATCTCAGCTGCTTCCTTAACAGCTGTATGATCTTTCCAAAGGACGAACATGGCATCGGGATTGTTTTCATATCCTTTCTTCATAGAAAGAGGAATTCCCTCCTTATCGACTGCCACGGGGGTTGACCCTGTAGTATCGACAGTAATACCAACAATATTGTTCACTACATCCGGAGTTAACCCGGCAAGAGCCCCTTTTACAGATTGCTCAAGACCTTCAATATAATCAAGAGGGTGCTGACGAAACTGGTTAATGGATGGATCACAAAACAAACCCTTTTCCCATCTTGGGTATTCAAAAACTGACGATCCGACAATTTTCCCATTGGTAGTGTCAACAACTACTGAACGAACTGAGTCGGTACCATAATCAATACCTATTACAAATTTTTTCCCCATATCTTATTAATATTATTCATTCTCTTAAACGCTTTAAAGTTGCCATGGCCTAAAAAAAAAGAAATCCATTAACCGCAAAGATCACAAAGATAAGCTTTATGTGCTTTTATTCTTCTTGGTGCACTTGGTGGTTAAATGTATTATGATGAGCAAATTTTAATTTACTTCTTGTCTTGTCCGTAATAGGCATCATTACCATGTTTCCTTTTAAAATGTTTATCAAGAAGGTATTGACTTATTGGTTCTGTTTTACCAAGCAAAACAGTATAAAACGCCATTTTTGCGATCTCTTCAAGAGCTACGGCATTATAAACTGCATTTTCAGCGTTGGTTCCCCAGCAAAACGGTCCATGGCCATTAACCAATACCGATGGAACTGTTAACGGATCAATATCTCCCAGTCTTTCAACAATTATTTTCCCTGTATTGATTTCGTATTCAGTTTCAGTTTCCTTCTTGGTAAGTAATCGTGTACAGGGAACCTCACCGTAATAGTGATCTGCATGAGTGGTTCCAAACGGAGGGATCGCTCGTCCAGCCTGTGCCCAAGAAGTCGCATAGGATGAATGTGTATGTACCACTCCTCCCAACGACTCGAAGGTGCGATAGAGCAACAGATGAGTGGGTGCATCGGTTGAGGGTTTAAATTTTCCTTCAATAACCCTGCCATCCCGATCAATCACAACCATATGTTCCGGATTCATCAGATCGTAGCTTACTCCCGACGGTTTAATCACAATAAATCCGCTTTCTTTATCCCTTCCGCTTACATTGCCCCACGTATGAATAACCAGCCCTTTATCTACCAGATCGAGGTTGGCTTTGTAGACTTTTTCTTTTAGTTTTTCCAGCATTTCTGTTAACTTTAGGCACTCCAAACTCTAGTCACTTTAGGCACTCTTTTCTAGTTTACATCCAGATTGAAATAAAAACCATTCTGTCTTAATCTCGTATAGGTGTCCTCGTTAAACTTATAATAATAGGCTCCCTTTTTCGAAGTTTCCCTCTCTTTCTCATCAAGTTTTTCTAGTATCCCCATTGAAAGTATTTTTTTTCTGAAATTCCTCTTATCAATTTTTCTCTGATAGATAGCTTCATAAAGATCTTGAAGCTGAACAAGCGTAAATTTCTCATGTAACAATTCGAAACCAACCGGCTTGATCTTGATCTGATTCTGAAGTTCTGTAAGAGCACGTTTGACCATTAAAGGGTGGTCAAATATCAAATCAGGCAATCTCGATAATGAACGCCAGCTCACTCCGTTCTGCTCAGCAAGTTCCCTATTTATATCCCTTATTGGAATAAGAGAAAAATATGCGATGGAAATAACTCTATCTCCCGGGTCTCTATCGGTTTCGCCATAGGCATATGATTGCTTCATATATACAGATTCCAGTCCAGTCAGTTTACGGAGAATTCTGCTGGCAGCATCATCGAGACTTTCATGTGCTTCTACAAATCCGCCGAAAAGCGACCATCTGCCTTTGGCGGGTTCTACAATACGCTTAAAAAGAAGAAGTTTAATTTCTTTTTCAAGGATATCGTAACCGAATATGATACAGTCTACTGCAAGAAGATGCTTCGTACTGTTGGAATAAATTTTCATCTTCTATTTAAAAAAAGGTTTCTGCAATCAAAAAAAGTAACCAGTTCAGAAATTAAAATATCCCTTTGGAGATATGATAATATACTTCATTCCACTTTAATTCATTTTTGAAAGAAGTAAGATCGCACTTACCACCTATAAGCACATATTCAATTCCCATCATTCCGGCAAAATCTTCAAGGTATTCGGAATTAATTGAAGTACTGAATCCTGTATGATGTGCTCCTCCGGCCATAATCCATGCTGCAGCACCTGTCTTCAGATCAGGCAGAGGCTTCCAAAGAACACTTGCCACCGGAAGGTTTGGCATATCGGGGCATTTAACAACTTCAACCTCATTTACTATCATTCTGAACCTGTTGCCAAGGTCAATAACAGATACATTTATTGCATTACCGGGAGCAGTCTTGAAAACAAGTCTGGCGGGATCTTCTTTCCCACCTATTGAAAGCGGATGAATCTCAACTGAAGGTTTAGCAAGAGCGATTGTCGGGCAAACCTCTAGCATGTGTGCCCCCAGAACTCTCATACCCTTCGGATCGAAATGATATGTGTAATCTTCCATAAATGAAGTTCCGCCTTTCAGTCCCATCGACATTACTTTCATCGAGCGTACCAGGGCAGCAGTTTTCCAGTCACCTTCAGCACCAAAACCGAAACCTTTGGCCATCAATCGTTGTACAGCAAGTCCGGGTAATTGTTTAAGTCCGTGAAGATCCTCAAATGTTGTGGTAAAAGCTTTGAAGTTCCCTGCATTCAGGAAAGCTTCCATACCAAGTTCAATCCTGGCGGCTTCTTTTAAAGTTTCAGATGAAGCAACAGCTTTTGTCAACTTATATTCTGATCCATATTCGGCGATCAATTTTTTTATTGCTCCTGGTGATACTTCATTTACTGATTTTACCAGATCGCCGATACCATAACCATAAACCGAATAGCCCATTTCCATCTGTGCGCTTACTTTGTTACCTTCTGTAACAGCAACATCACGCATATTATCTCCGAACCGGGCAACCTTCATAATAAGCGCATCATTGTAAGCTGATGCCGCCCGCACCCAGACAGCTATCCGGTCGATAGCTTCAGGATCCTGGTAATGGCCGACAACCACTTTCCTGTTCAACCTCATCCTTGTGCCGATAAACCCGAATTCACGATCACCATGAGCAGACTGGTTCAGATTCATGAAATTCATATCGATTGATTCCCATGGGATATCCCTGTTAAGCTGGGTATGGAAATGCAGAAAAGGTTTATTAAGTATTGATAATCCTCTTATCCACATTTTAGCTGGAGAAAATGTATGCATCCAGGTGATCAGACCAATACAATTTTTCGAAGTATTTGCTTCAGTGCAAAGCTCTGTTATTGAATCTGGAGTTGTTAGGATTGGTTTAAAAACAACTTTCACCGGAATTTTCGGATTTTTATCGAATGCGGCAGCAATTTTTGTTGAATCAGCTGCAACCTGTTTCAGAGTCTCAGGACCATAAAGATGCTGGGTTCCTGTAACAAACCAAACTTCAAGTTTTTTAAGATTTTCCATATAATTTTTTTTATAATAATTCCTTAAAAAAGGTTTACCAAAAGTAAATATAAAATAAAGTACAAAGCAGTACCACACCCAACGAAGCAACTACATCCCACTTATTCCAGCTCTGTTTGATGAGAGTTTTATAGTCACCTGTGAAAGTAATAAACTCAACCTGTTCAGCAGTTGGTTTTGGAGTAAAGACTGATACTACAACCATAAACAACATGATGAAGACAAGCAGCCATATCTCAAAGATAAGCCAGTTAGTATGCCAGAACCAATGGGTGGATTCCCAGTACCAGCCAGTCATTACATTTTTACCTGAACTTGTAATGATGTTGGTCAGCAAGCGTACCATGCCAATAAGAAAGCCTACAATTAAACCTGCTTCACCTGCCTTGGGCGTAATTTTTTTGGAGAAGATACCCATTACAAATACTGCAACCATAGCAGGAGCAAGCAGCGATTGAATATCTTGCAAATATTCGTAAAGACTGCCAAGACTCATCATGACCGGTATCCATATAATACCAAGTATCACTACAACAATTGTTGCAATACGGCCTACCAAAACGTATCTTGCTTCGCTTTTACCTTTGAACATTGGCTTATAAAAGTCTTCAGTAAATAACGTAGCACATGAGTTGAAGAATGCCGCCAAAGAAGCGACCAATGCAGATATAAAGCCGATGGTAACTATACCTTTTACACCGGCGGGCAATACAAACTTAACCATTGAGCCAAAGGCGGTATC
>PMNJ01000095.1 GCA_003162595.1 Bacteroidales bacterium
ATAATCGTACCAGCTGATGAGGGAAGGTCATCTTTGACAGTGACATTTTATAATCGGCCCTTCTATAAACATCCTCCGAGAAGCCCCAGGGACCACCAATAATAAAAACGATCCTTTTTTTTGGAAGGAAAAACATCTTTTCCAAAGTTCCTGAAAACTCAAGTGTCCTTAACTCCTTCCCTCTTTCATCAAGTAAAATGATATAGTCGTCATCAGTAACAGACTGAATAATTTTTGTTGCCTCTTTGGTCTTTTGTTCCTGAACGGGCATGTTCTTAGTATTCTTTACATCAGGAAGTGTAATTATCTCAAACCCCGAGTATTTTTTTATACGGTTTGAATATAAATCAACCAATTCTGAAATATTTTTATCTGTTGTCTTGCCTGTTTGCAATAATGTGATCTTCATATAAAGTACTTCAATTTTACTTCATAAGTGATTAATACAACTGGTACAAAAATAGCAATTACCACTAAGGTTCACAAAGGAATTGACATGAGAAGAAGCCATCATAATCAAATAAGTATTAAATTTGTAGTGCATTGAGTTATTTGTCCGCAATATTTAAACTGAATTGATATGAAATCCGTAAATATTATTCCGGTAGTAATTCTAGCCTTAAGCAGTCTTACTGCCAGGGCGCAGGATCAGGGGAAAATACCGGAAGGAATTTCAATAGCTATCAAAGCCGGTAATGCTGCTGAGTTATCAAAGTACATGAACACTACAATTGAACTTCTTCTTCTCGATAAAGAGGATTTCTACAAAAAAAATGTAGCTGAAACCATACTTAAAGACTTCTTTGCGGAATACCATACTAAAGATTTCACCATCCGTCATCAGGGTGCCAAAAATGATGCTCAGTATGCCATAGGNNAATCTTAAGACAGAGAAAGGGGATTTCCGTGTTTATTTCCTGCTTAAAAAAGTTGATCAGGAATTGCTTATTCATCAGATACGCATTGAGTCTGACAATGGAAAATAGAATTCTAAGAGAATTCATTCTGAGAAACCTTGCTGAAGATTTAGGGGATGGCGACTACTCTTCACTTGCATGCATACCTTCGGATACAAACGGTAAGGCAAAACTTTTGATTAAAGAGAAAGGAATTTTAGCAGGAAACAGGGTTGCATCTGAACTTTTTTCAATAATCGATAATGAGCTGAAACCAGAGATGATTCTTGAGGATGGATCAAATGTCGTTCCCGGGGATATCGCATTCTATATTTCCGGCCGTCAGCAATCAATCCTTAAATCAGAGCGACTGGTTCTGAACATAATGCAAAGAATGAGCGGAATCGCTACGAGTACGTACGAATATGTAACCCGTCTGAAGGGATTAAAAACCAAAATACTTGATACACGTAAAACTACTCCCGGGTTCAGATTTCTTGAAAAAGAGGCAGTAAGGATTGGAGGAGGGTTGAATCATAGAATGGGTTTATACGATATGATATTGCTGAAAGACAATCATATCGATTATGCGGGAGGAATTTCTAATGCAATCAATAAAACAAGGGCCTACCTGAAAAGGAATAATCTGAACCTTAAGGTTGAGATAGAAGCACGATCCCTTGAGGATGTAAGAACAATACTTTCAGTCGGCGGAGTGGATCGCATTATGCTCGATAATTTCAGCCTTAAGGATACCCTTATAGCAGTTAAAGAAATTTCAGGCAGGTTTGAGACTGAATCATCAGGTGGAATTGACCTTTCTACAATCAGATCTTATGCGGAATGTGGAGTTGATTTCATTTCTGTTGGCGCGCTTACACATCATATTAAAAGCCTGGATATGAGTCTTAAAGCCATCTAGATAATGAACCTAAGGGAAGTCAGAATTTTTAATGACAAAGATAAAGTCAGGAAACTGGTTCTGCCGGGTTTTGACGGTGTACCAATAAGTCAGGTAATAACATTCGTAATTAAGGGATTTCGGAAAGGAGTACTCGTCACCAGGGCTTCATCAATAGCATTCAATCTTCTGCTGGCATTACTGCCTGCCTCAATTTTTCTTTTTAGCCTTATTCCGTTTATTCCGCTTCCAAATTTCCAGCAGGAACTTATAAAGCTTTTTGAAAACATTCTTCCATCCAATGCTTTCACCTTCCTCCAGACAACTATAACAGATATAGTCACACATAAGAGCAGAGGTTTGACGCTATTTATGTTTGTTGCTACAGTTATCTTTTCTACAAATGGGATTCACGCAGTTATTCATGCATTTGTAGTATCTGCACACACATTTAAAACAAGATCGTGGGTGAATCAGAGAAAGATATCCGTTGTATTGCTGTTGATCATCATATTTATGATTTCAATAGCAGGATTTCTGGTAATATTCGGAAAGGTTGCCGTAAACAGGCTCGTGGTACTTCATATAGTAAAAAGACATTTTGTAATTATATTTCTGATATTTCTGAAGTGGATACTGGTAGTCCTGCTTCTTTTTCTGGCTATTTCATTTCTTTATTATTTTGCTCCTGCCAGGAAAACCGGTTTTAAGTTTTTTTCACCCGGATCAACACTTGCAACATTGTTGTTTATTCTTACTTCTCTCGGGTTCTCAGCCTATGTGAATAATTTCGGACAATATAATAAGCTGTATGGTTCGGCAGGAACACTTATGGTTATCCTTATCTGGCTTTATCTCAATTCCATAGCGATTCTTATAGGATTTGAACTTAATGTTAGCATTATGGCTGCCAGGAATGAAGATGCAGAAAAAAAAGCTGCCTCAACTGAGACAGCCCCCTTTAACTAACTAACCTAATGCAAAAAGAAATTACAAAGTGATACCTATTACAAAATGAATACTTTCAGCCTGAGGATTAACGAATATTGATCCTTTAAGAGGTAATACGAAGTCCGGAGAAATTTTGATGTTACGTACCGATGAAAGTCCCAGATTGCAAACTGCGAACCCGTCAATCTTTCCATAGCCTGCTCCATAATATCCATTGGCCGGAGTTACTCCCATCAAAGCACTAAAACTTTTAAATGCCCATCCAAATTCAATATAAGTAGAATAGTTTTGTTTGGTCGAGAACCCTTCTGAATTTTTATCCCATTTCTTATCGGCTCCATATATCATTGTGTTTACAGCTATGCTCAGTGGTATTTTTTCTGTTCCAAGGAACGAAAGATTTGCCTCAAGAATATGATCAGTGGTTGTATTTTTATAATCAAAATAAGATGGGTTAGAAAAAGTCCAGTCATAATCGGTAATACCGATTTTAAATGATTTTATTGTATAGGCTACATATGGATCTACTTCTTTGTATGAAGCATGGAAATCAGTCGAACCCCATACCCCCAATTCAAATCCTCCTGCAACTATTGCCAATGTTGGCTGAATATTTGGATTTTGACTTGCTATTGTACCTCTCCATATATAAGTACTGACAACATCTGTAGTTACTTTGAAAGTAATTTTTGATTCACTTGTCTGCGTGCCGGGTGTACTGTCCTGACTGAATGCTGAACCACAGTAAATTAGTAACATAGCCGGAATATAGAATAATTTTGTTTTCATAATTTATTGTTTTTTTACTTATTTAGTTGACCTATATTTTATTAAATATCTTTTATCATACAATTTTATCTCTCTACAGATATGCAAGAATCAGAATTAAACTTTGAGATACAATTCAAACACAAATGATTATTTTGCATCCTGATCAGTCGGTTTAACCAAATGAATTTTGCTTTGATATAGATGACAGTCAGGGAGAGAACCATAGTGGGAAAAGAGATTTCTCTCCCGACTGCCAGCTAACAAACTTTATCTTGACAATGGAGTTTCAGCGTTCTTATCCATTTTCGTTCCTGAATAGCCGTCGATTCCCATTTCAGGCAGATCGAGACCTTCAAGTTCAGTTCTTGCAGAAACCCTGTTGCCAATGATAAGATCTATCAGTTTAAACACTACAAATGAAATCAGTCCTACATAAATCAGGTTTGCTAATACACCAATAATCTCAGCTATCAGTTGGCCTCCGTCACCATAAAATAATCCTTTTACCGTACCTGCTACACCGTTCCATCCATCTCCATAAGTGCCATCGGCNNACCGGATCATCAATTTTTGCCTTTCTTTCAAAGAAGAATGATGACTCGACTACAAGCACACCGGCAATCAAGCCAATAAGAGCTGCACTGCCGACAGTTACAAATGCACAGGGAGCAGTAATTGCAACTAGTCCAGCCAGCATACCATTGCAAATCATACTGACATCAGGCTTTTTGGTTTTAAACCACCACATATATAGCATTGCAGCAAAAGCTCCGGTAGCAGAAGCTATCATGGTATTGACTGCGACTACAGCAATTCTGAGGTCACCACCTGCCAGAGTCGATCCAGGGTTGAAACCAAACCAACCGAAAGCAAGTATAAAAGTTCCAATTACTGCCATCGGGATACTATGCGCAGGAATTGCATTTGGAGATCCGTTTTTATTGTATTTCCCAAGACGCGGGCCAAGTATCCATGCCCCAATTCCGGCTATAACCCCTCCAGTCATGTGAACAACAGATGAACCTGCAAAATCGACATGACCATGTCCTAAATGGAAATTTGATCCAAGTTGAGTTAACCAGCCGCCGCCCCATACCCAGTTTCCATAAACAGGGTAAATAACTGTTCCTACTGCAAGTCCATACATAACAAATGCAGCGAATTTCCATCTCTCAGCCATAGCACCTGTCGGGATAGTAGCTGTTGTATCCATAAATACCATCTGGAAAAGGAACAATGCAAATACTGCAACATCATAAGTTCCGCTAAGAAAAAATCCTTTTGAACCTAGCAGACCAAATGAATGTCCGAACAGCTTAATAGTCAGCTCATGGTTAAGCCCGTCAAAGCCGCCCATTGTAGTTATTGCACCTACACCTCCGAACATGATTGCAAAGCCGCATACCCAGAAACCGAGCATACCTAGCGGGTATATCATTAAGTTCATAGCCATTGTATGTGCAACGTTTTTTGCACGGGTCAATCCGGTTTCTACCATTGCAAAACCAGCCTGCATGAACATTACCAAAAAACCCGTAATTAATGTCCACATGATATTAAGAGCTACTTTGTTGTGCCCGACCTGATTGGCTACTTCCAATATTGTTGGTGACCCGGGAGTAGCTGCTGAAATTTCAGTAGCATTGCCTGTGTTTGTACCACTGGGATCAGGCTTTCTTGGTCCATCTGCATAACACACAGTTCCTATAGTCATAATTAGTGACACGACGATTGATATAATTTTTTTAGTCATTGTTATAAGATTTAAATAATTATTACTTGGTTAACTTTTCATCGCCTGGACCTGCTGTTGAAGCTTCCCCACGGGCACTGTTGCTTATCCTTACGGATTCTTCAATATTGTAACTGAAGATCATCCCATCGCCGATCTCACCTGTAAATGCGGCTTTTTCAATGCAATCGATCGTTTTTTGAACATTAATATCGCGAAGCACAAGTGAAATAAAAATTCTCGGGATATACTGTGTGTCATAAACCGTTCCACGGTAACTGTGATGACCACGCAGATGCTCATTTCCCACTCCCGATGCGTCCCAGTAGGAAAAGAAGTCTATGCCAATCTCTTTAAGCTGGGCTTTGACATCTTCAAATTTTGATGTCCTGATAATAGCTTCAATTTTCTTCATAAATTTTAATTATTAGTTTGTATTTACTTTTTCGATATTATCATCATGGTAAAAAGATACATTGTTGTATAATTTCTTATCTGCAATGTATATAGGCCAAACACGTGCCATTCTTTGAAATAATAAATTGGAAGAATAAAACGAAAGCCTGTAAACCATTAAAAAAAAGGCATTACTGAAGATGGAAAAAAATAAGGTGCTTTTTTGAAGATATTAAAAAGACTACAAAGCGGTAAGAATGAACAAAAAATCCTACCAAAAAGTAGGATTCTGATCACCGGAGTGAAATCATTTACGTAAATTTCTGTATTATAGCCTATTACAGATTATCAAACTGCAGGGCTTTTGTATTTTTTAAAGATTACCGGGTCAATCTGGTACTTTTTAATCCGGAGCCCCATCATACGTTCGGTAAGCTTAAGCTGGTCAGCAGCTTTTGAAATGTTTCCCTTAGACAGGTTTAATGCATCAATAAGCATTTGTTTTTCCACATTTTCAAGGATGGCTTCCAGACCACCGTCAACACGCGAATGGGTCGAGGCAGCGCTCTGAAGTGTAGGTGGAAGATTATGCGATCGTATCACACGATCAGTGCTGAGAATACTTGCTCGTTCAATACAGTTTTCCAATTCCCTGATGTTACCAGGCCAGTGATATGTCATAAGCAGGTCAATGGCTGTTGAACTGATACGCTTAATCTGCAGGCCATGCATTTTGTTATATTTTTCAATAAAATGATTTACCAGCAAAGGGATATCCGCCCGACGGTCTCTGAGTGGTGGTATAAACAGGGGAAAGACATTTAACCGGTAATATAAATCCTCGCGGAATTCATTCTTAAGCATAAGTTCTTCCAGATCGCGGTTTGTGGCAGCTATAATACGGACATCAACCTGTATGGTTTCGCTTCCTCCCAATCGCTGGAACTCTTTTTCCTGACATACCCTTAACAACTTCACCTGCAGGTTTGGAGAAAGATCGCCAATCTCGTCAAGAAAGATGCTGCTTTTTTCAGCTAATTCAAAACGACCCTTGTGTAATTTATCTGCTCCGGTAAAAGCTCCCTTTTCATAGCCAAATAACTCACTTTCAATGAGCATCTCAGGTATGGCTGCGCAATTAATTTTGATCATCTGCATTTTACTGCGTGAACTTTGATCATGGATAGCTTTTGCTACCAGCTCTTTTCCAACACCACTTTCACCCCGAATGAGGATAGTTGCATTTGTCATTGCTACTTTTGATATCAGGTCATATACTTCCTGCATTTTACCTGATTCCCCTACCAGAGAAGGGATGCGGTCATTATAACTAAAGAGTCCCTGTTCCCTGAGCTTGCGGTAATGTAGCTTTTCCAGCTCTTCAATCTTATCCTGGCGCGACCTGACCAGCCTGGCAAACATTGAAGCCATTATGGTCAGGAACTGCAACTCATTCTTAAAAGAACGGTTGGAATAGTATTTAAGTTTTACGCTAAGGGTACCGATGATCTGGTTTTTTGCTTTAATTGGAACGCAAATGAAGGAATCCTCGTCTTCAAATTTGGTAGTCGATTTTGTTTTATTCAGATAACGAGGTTCATCTGAAATATGCGGAATAATAACAGGCTCCCCGGTTTTAACTACTTCCCCGATAATACCTTCTCCAATTTTATATTCACCTCTGTCTTGTTGTTCTTTGGTCAAACCATAAGCTACCTCAATATAAATTTTAGAGGAGTTACGGTTTAAAACTGTCAGGAAAGCCTGGAGGATGCCAAATTTTTCAGCCATTTCCTCCATTACCTGTATGATTGCTTCCTCAAGATCAGAACTTTTCGCAACAACCTCGCTTACCTGAAAAAGAAGAGATAAATTATCCATGTGATCTATCATGAATTATAATAAAAATTTGTCGTCATTATTACACACTTCAAAGTTATTAATAAATCGCAATACCCAAACTTATGAGCATTTTTGACTTTCTGTAAATTTTTTCATTACTTTCGGAGCCCAAACCAGCTATAATGAAAAAATGGATCATTTTCCCTGTTTTACTTATTCTTATAAGCTGTAAAGGGAAAAACAGTGAGTCTTACTTTACAACTGATAAAGCATCCCGATGCTTCAAAGATATCGAGGAAATATGTAAACGGGATAATGGCAAACTATGGGGGAAAAACCTTTATGGTCCAATAATGTTTGTAGAAAGAGTCACACGCAGAATTTTAGCTAACCAACCTGATAATGAAGGTCTTCTGAAATCTAAAGATGGAGTATATACCGGTATATATCCAAAAGAGCTTGTACTGAGTAATGCTCCGGTGAAATTCGGAGGAACTCAGTTTGCCATGGTGCCCCTGCCGGCTGAAGAGGATGAGTACAGGTTAAAAACCAGGGTAATTCACAGTCTGTTTCACCTGTTTCAGGAAAATGAAGGTGTTATTGCCTCAACCTTTAATTCAACCAATATGGATGAAAAGGAAGCAAGGCTCTGGATCAAGCTTGAGTGGAAAGCATTAAAGAAGGCAATCAATACAAAAGGCGAAGATCGCCAGTTGGCAATAAGGGATGCTCTTATATTCAGAGGTTCCAACAGGGAACTTTATCACAAATATGCAGAAGACGAAAACAGGTTTGAAACATATGAAGGGCTTACAACATTTACCTATACTCTGCTTTGCGCTAATTCCCCTGAGGAATTCAAGTCGAGACTTTTCGAAAATCTCGACCGCATTTATTCGATGCAATCTTATGCCCGATCATATGGATTTATTCATGGTGCGTTATATGCTTCACTTCTTTATGATAAAGGATACGATTTTAAAAAATTAAAAACTAATAGTTTTGATCTCGGGGATGCAGTCAAAGAACTTTATAACATAGACTTACCCGCTATCTGCAGGGATGTCTCAGGCAGTCTGGCAGTTAATTATGATATTGAATCTGTTAATAAGGAGGAAGAAAAACGCGATGCAGATATTAAAGAAAACATTCACAACCAAATAAGCATTTTCACTGAGAAACCGGTTGTGTTTCTTGAACTTGAGAGTCCGTATTTTGATTTTGAACCCGAAGATATTCATTCACTTGATACGCTCGGGACTCTTTATAATTCAATGAGGGTATCTGATAACTGGGGTAAACTTACAGTTGATAAAGGTGGTTGCCTCGTCTCAAATAACCTGAAGTTTATTCGTATTACCGCAAAAGCATTCAAAGCAGATAAGAACCATATTTCAGGCGAGGGTTGGCATCTTCTCATGAATAGCGAATGGGAGCTTGTTCCAGTTGATCATAATTACTTTGTAAGGAAACTGATACCTTAAGAATCTGTCTTTCCCTCAAGTCCATTGCCCCCCTGCCCCCCTAAAGGGGGGTTAATACTCAATTTTTATTTGAAGTTTTCTTTATTTGTCCGGATTAGCCCCCCTTTAGGGGGGTTGGGGGGCAGAAAAAGAA
>PMNJ01000211.1 GCA_003162595.1 Bacteroidales bacterium
TATGATTACAATATAATCAATTTTCATTATGTACTTTGCATCAAACATAAAATTTTTAAGAAAAAGGAGGGGCAGGACACAGGATGATGTGGCATTTGCTCTGAACCTTAAACGTTCAACCCTCAGCGGTTATGAGAACGGTGTGGCCCAGCCCGGAATAGAAATCCTGATATCCTTTTCCGGCTATTTTAACATTGCTATCGATACAATCCTTAAACTCGACATTACAAAGTTGTCAGAAAGTCAGCTTGGCGAACTTGAAAGAGGATATGATGCTTATGTAAAAGGAAGCAATCTCAGAGTATTGACAATAACTGTCAATTCTGACAACCTGGAAAACATTGAACTGGTACCGGAGAAAGCCAAAGCAGGCTATACAACCGGGTATGCTGATCCGGAATACATCGGCGAACTTCCTGTATTCACATTACCATTTCTTTCCAATAAAAAGAAATACAGAACTTTTCAACTTAAAGGCGATTCCATGCTTCCTATTCCAAATGGTTCATGGGTAACAGGGGAATATGTCCAGGACTGGATGCAGATAATCAGCGGTAAAGCATATGTGGTGTTTACCCTCGACGACGGAATAGTCTTTAAAGTGGTTGAGAATAATTTAACGAAAGACGGTAAACTTGTCCTGTATTCACTTAACCCGATTTATGAACCTTATGAGGTACACGTAAATGAAGTAAAAGAGATTTGGAAATTTGTTAATTATATCAGCAGTGAATTGCCCGATCCTGTATTACCTGAAAAGCAACTGATCCAGGCAGTTGCCGGAATGAAGCACGATCTTGAAAGGATAAAAGCCAAACTGGGAAAAGAAATTTTGGATATAAATGAGGAGAAATAACGAACACCCCTCTGCCGCTTTGCGGCATCTCCCCCAAGGAATTCTGACACGCTGAGAGACACCCCTCTGCCGCTTTGCGGCATCTCCCCCAAGGGGAGATAATTCTCTTGTATTTAGTTGAATTACACTAAGATAACGGGTATTTCCCCCCCCCTTGGGGGGAATTAAATGGGGTTTATGAAATTGCAGTATCTTCGTAAAATAATCTCCATCTCCCATTTTCAAATCCTACAGGAATCGTGTTAAGTTTGTTCAATTCTTCCAGCTTGAACAACAGGTGAGGTAAAGCCAGAAAATGGCTGATATTCTTTCGTTTATTTAGTGTCTCCGAGCTCATGATAATAAAAACCCCAGGTTCAATGAAATTGCGCAGGGAAGGTGATTCACATATAATAGGAGTACCTTCAGGTATAAGATTCTGTATTTTATTAAAAACAAACAATAACCTGTCATCAAAGACTTTGGCAAAATAAACTTTTAAGGCTCCGGAATTAAGCATACGTGAAGTGTCTTTTGTTGAATTACTGTTTTTCTCTTCATAGATAACATATCCCTCTTCTTTATAAATTATTTTCAGACCAGGTGTGGTCTCATGAAAATGGGGACTTATCTTGATTGCAGTAATATTAAGATTGCTGAATTGTTCTATTATCCTGCATGCGATTGTTGTTTTCCCCGACTTGGTGCCGGTGCCTGCAATAAGTATAAGAT
This sequence comes from Bacteroidales bacterium, assembly GCA_003162595.1. GTDB lineage: Bacteria > Bacteroidota > Bacteroidia > Bacteroidales > VadinHA17 > LD21. The sequence continues at coordinate 1,568 of PMNJ01000211.1, forward strand.
TAGGAATGAACATAATAGAAAGATAGTAAAATAAAAACCTTCGTGGCTCTCTGTGATTCCTCTGTGGCCCTCTGTGTAATAAAAAAATAAGAACTTACACAGAGCAACACGGAGGAGCACAGAGTTACACAGAGTTAACTATTTGGCACGTTTCCATTATTCTTTGGTCAGAGCAATTATCTGATCGACTATCTTCTGGTTGTCTGATTCAGGAATATGTCCTTCATAAATAAATCTGCATACTCTGTTTTTATCAAGAATGACCACAGTGTAATTATCCTTAGGTAAACCCCATTCAGCCTGCAGTACGGCTTTATAATCGAAGAGTATTGTAGTATCGTATTTTTTAGCTTTGTTACCGGCAATCATTCTGATCAGACCATTAGGTTTCCATGTTGATTTACAGTCAACTATACCAAATCCTTTGAACAGGTCATTACTGAGAGTCTTGTCTATATCAGTTGCTTTTTTAACTGCATCATTGAATGCATCATTCAGATCTGATTCATCCGGATCAACATAATTAATCTGTAACACTTTGCCCGGCCAAGAGTTCAATGTAAATTCTTTTTTATCAGCGTCAGTGAACATCCAGTCGGGAGCTTTCATTCCGACAGCCAGTTTGACATTCTGTTGTCCGAATATTCCTGTTATCGCAAAAAAACTGAAAGCAAGAGTGATGATCGTTTTTTTCATAAGTCGGCTTTTTAAATTTAATGCCTAATATATGAATTTTTTATCATTAATTAATTTTTGACTTTTTTATCATTTATCCAGGCAGTAATATTACTTTTGCGGTCTAATTAATCTGTATGCAATCAATACGAAATATAGCGATCATTGCGCATGTTGATCATGGTAAAACCACTCTGGTTGACCGGATTATACAGGAATGTCAGGTACTGGACCAAAGAAAGGAGGTGGGTGAACTTATTCTTGACAGCAACGATCTTGAGCGGGAAAGAGGGATTACTATCCTCTCAAAAAACGTTTCAGTAAATTATAAAGGGGTAAAAATTAATATTATTGATACACCGGGTCACGCTGATTTTGGGGGTGAGGTTGAAAGAGTACTCAAAATGGCTGACGGTGTTCTGTTACTTGTTGATGCTCTTGAGGGGCCTATGCCTCAGACAAGATTTGTCCTTGGAAAAGCAATTGCACTTGGACTTAAGCCAATAGTAGTTGTTAATAAAGTTGATAAAGATAACTGCAGACCTGACGAGGTTCAGCAGGATGTTTATGAACTCATGTTTAACCTCGATGC
>PMNJ01000178.1 GCA_003162595.1 Bacteroidales bacterium
TTATGCATAATATCTCTCACATCATCATCGAGTTCCCTGTTTGTACTGGTAAAAATCCCGCCGATTATAGTGTTGCCATTGTTAATGTCTTTTTGTACTCGTCCTACAAAATAATTTGTAAGTGGTTCAACAGTTGCATATTTTCTCCCACCAATTGTATCAATTTCTGCCTTCTCCTGAGCGGTAACAGCCTCAACAAAACCAACCGATAGTCCGTTTTTATTCTTTCCGGTAAGTTTAGCTGCACCGAGAATATCAGTTCTCGTTGGTATATCTGCATACCAATCATCTTTCAGCTCGGGAGATCCTTGCGGCTGGCGGCCTATTCTTCTGGAATAGAAAAGATTATCATTTCCGACCCCACCATCGCCAATACCCAGACCAAAGTTTGTGATATTATTTCCTTCAATAAAGAATGGACGCTTCTCAGTAAAAAAAGTCTCATAAGCTGAAAGATTTACCACAGACGGATCGGCTTCGACCTGTCCAAAGTCGGGATTAATCGTCAGGTCCATTGTCATATTATTTGTAACACCAATCTTGGCGTCTATTCCGCCATTCAGTTTTGACAGTTTACCTGTTGCCTGGAAAGGATTTTCTGGTACAGCCTGAAAAGTTTCTGTCTTGGCAACTCCATATGGGGTTACATCGAAAATTTTCCGTGGTTTAATTTGCTCCAACCCCTTTAGTTCTCCAAACAGATGAATCATCCCGGGAGCGTCTCGTGGAATATGTTGCCAGAAAGTTGTTTCGTTCTTTCTGTATAAAATTCTTGCTATGTCAAGGCCCCACACATCGCCTGAGCTTTTTTCAAATCTGACCTGGCTGAAAGGAATTTTCATCTCGGCTACCCAGCCTTCCTTGTTAATTGAGGTTTTAACCCACCAGTTCGGGTCCCATGATGAATCACCGTTACCGGAGTCATTGGTATACATCTGGTCGTATTTTACGCCTGCCGAACTTACCCCAAACAAAAAGCCTGTACGGAGGTCATGAAAGCTATCGATAATTATACCTGCAAGGTCACCGTCAGCCTCATCCCGTCTAGTTAAACGGTTAACAATGCTGTCAGGTGATGTATCATATGATTTGATTGCCACATAGAGATTGTCATTATCAAACAATATCTTGAATTCGGTCCTCTGAGTTTCGGGTTGTCCGTTATATGGCTGGTTCTGGGTAAAGCCGCCTGCCCAGGTACCGGACTGCCATGCTTCATCATCGAGAACACCGTTGATAACAGGAGGATTCGTTATCTGCGTTGCGGTATATTGCTTCTTCTGTGGATCCTGTCCACAAATTATCGGGAGAAGAGCAGATATAAATAGCATAGTAAAAAAAATTCTTTTCATGAAAGGCATCGATTGAGTGGTTTTCCCGATAAGGACGTATAAGATTGGATTTTGATGCAAAAAAACATCTATTTTTACTTTTTCTAAATAATAATTTAATTGGGACAACTTTTAAAGACACTCTGATGGGATTGTTCCCCTATTCGTAAAGCCGGATAAACTCAAAAGTGTTACCTGTGTATTCCAAAAACTTAAGAAAGTCAGATTTCGAAATGACCAGTGAGGCTGTGTTTATATTGGGGTGAAAAGTAAGCCTGTCAAATTCTTTTAATTTCTCATCTATAAACAGATGGACGTGTTTTTCAGAGTCATTAATAAGACCAAAAGGTGTAACAGAGCCAGGTTCGACGCCAAGATATTTTTTTAGCCGCAGGTCGGACGCAAAAGTAAGCTTCCCCTGTTTTAAACGTTTTTCGAGGTCCCTGATATTTAGCTGTCTCAGGTGTTCAAGGATAACGAGATAATGTTGGTCTCCTTTATGATTGCGAAAGAAGATATTCTTACATCGTCCTGAATTGTAGTTTTTCCAGTGGACTTTGGTATCTTCAATGGTCGCGAGAGGAGGATGTTCGTGATACTCAAACTGAATATTCAGCTTTTCGAAAAGCAGATAAAGTTCTTTTTGTCCCCTCATCCGGAATCAGTTTTTTTCGGGATAAACAGAAATTCCATTTCGGCAAGTAAGGCGATATCCATGCCTCCTTCCTTCAGATCAATATCTTCCTCATCATAAAACCATTCAACAATAACCGGTATCCCTAGCGGGATAAGCCTCTTCAACTCTATAAAAATGTCATACAGGAATTTTGCTGACGATGAATTGAAATAAACCAGATCAGCCTTAAATTTCAGAGGGTAATCGGGCTTATAATCTTTATATTTTCCTTCAATTATTTCATTAACGAAAGCGACAACCCATTCAATAACAGGATAATACATGGCACGAACATCTTCAGGAGAAGATATTCCGCTTATGAGAAAAATATTATCCTCAGGTGAAAAGTCAACTTCAGGCGTGGTACTGGTCCTATGAATAAAAAGTTTTTGCATCAGCATGCTTATTTACAAAATTGTATCAATAATTTTTAAAACGCAAACCTGTTTTTAATCTGTTCCGGGCTATAATAATTTATTATTTTCATCCTCAGGACAATAGCCGGCATCTTTGAGGAGTGAACCTTTTGAATAAGCATCTACAGCCAACTTGTCGCAGATCTCATTCTCAGGGTTATTAGCATGGCCTTTTATCCAAACAAATCTGATATTGTGTTTCCGGTAAATTTTTAAAAACCTTATCCAGAGATCCGGATTTTTTTTCTTTTTAAAAGCTTTGGATTCCCATTGGAAAACCCATCCTTTTTCGACGGAATCAGCAACATATTTTGAGTCGGTATAGACCATTACCTTGCTTCCAGGAATTTTCAGAGCTTCCAGTCCTTTAATAACTGCCATTAGTTCCATCCTGTTATTTGTCGTAAGTCTGAATCCTGCTGATTTTTCGAGCCTGTGTTTACCTGAGATGAGTACTACGCCATATCCTCCCGGCCCAGGGTTTCCGCTTGAAGCTCCATCGGTATATATTGTTATTTCACTTTGCATGATGCAGAATTATGCCTGTATTGGTAATNNCCGAAAACTTTTCTAAGGATTTGCAGCCCGCCTGCACCCAGTAATTTTTCAAATATTGAAGTTAATCGCAATACAAGGTAAATTACTACCATGTTAAGAACGAGGGCAATGAAAATATTAATTGTTTGATATTCAGCTTTCAGTGAAAGGATTGTAGTTATTGATCCCGCTCCTGCTATTAATGGGAATGCAATTGGGAATATCGATCCTCCGCCCTGTGAATCCTGTTTAAAGAGTTCAATACCAAGGATCATTTCCATGGCTATTAAAAAAATGATAAATGAACCCGCAATTGCAAAAGATGATACATCGATGCCAAATATACCAAGCAGGGGGCTTCCTATGAATAAAAAAGCCAATAAGATTAAGAATGAAACAAGGGTGACTTTAATTGATTTAATATCACCTGATTTGGCTTTAATATCAATTATTAT
>PMNJ01000371.1 GCA_003162595.1 Bacteroidales bacterium
AAATATGCTGCATTGCCCGCCAAAGGTTTCAATGCCTGAGCTGCCTGTTCTACTGTGTCAATCTGATGAATGCCCCCTTTAAATAAAACCGATCCTGTGGTGAGAATGATGAAGAACATGACAAGGTTTGAAAATAACATACCAAAATCGACATCTTTCCTCATCTCGCTGATTATTCTTTTATTTACCATTAAATTCTTTTCTTTTTTGTCTTCAACTTCCATTGTTGCCTGCCAGAAGAACAGATAGGGTGAAATGGTCGTTCCAAGAATTGCTACAAGAATACTGATAAAGTCCTTGTCAAACTTTATTGACGGGATAAATGTGGCTTTCAAAACCGCTACCCAGTCTTGCCTGTATAAAAAGGGAACGATCAGATAAACCAAAAGAACGAGACAGAGATATTTCAGAACGCTGGCTATTTTTTGATATGGCAAATAAATAATTAATACTAAAAGCATTATCGTAAATCCTATGCTGAAATATGTTGCTTTTATTGAAGGGAACAATAGATTTCCCACAGCCCCCATTCCGGCAATATCGGCTCCAATATTCATTACAATAGCTGGAAAACTAAACAGCAACATCAGGTACAAAACAGGTTTTGAATAATTAGTTTTAAGGGTTCCTGCCAATCCGTGAGATGTAACCAGACCTATTCTGGCACACATTTCCTGGATAGAAGCCATTAGTGGAAAAGTAATAAGCGCTGTCCAGAGAGTTGTAAGTCCATATGCAGCGCCAGCCTGTGAATAAGTTGCAATCCCTGAAGGGTCATCATCACTGGCACCGGTAACCAGACCAGGGCCAAGTATNNGCAAGTTTTGATGACTTTTTATCTTTGTGCTGACTTTTGTTATCTGAAGTAGTCTTCATTATATCCGCAATTTTGAATAGTAAAATTTTGTTCCGGACAGACCGTCTGCTGCAGGTCAATTATCTCTAAGATCTTTTAACCGATTGGCCCAGAATTCATTAATACTTGTCTTTGGATCCTCGCACAAATAAACAGCAATACCAAATTCCCTCGTATCTGGATGCTGTCCCAATGAAAAATAGAGAAGCTCGACCCTGTGAAATCCAAGGTTGCCTTTTACAAGAAGATGAATAAAAATATTGAATATGGCCAGAAAAATAATTGGCAGATCTGCTGAAATGCTTGACTTAAATGATCTCATGTCATTTTTATTCTCTGATATTCTTTACCTCATAGTTAACCCTGAAAGTTATTAAATTAATTAATACAATCTGACTTATTAAGTTGTCTGGCTGAAACAACATTAATTTACTATGGACAGTAAAAAAACCTGCCTGTTTTATCTGATTTGAATTTGGCTCAGGTCAATAACTCTTAAAAAATTATTTGTTCATATCATAGCTTTCAGGCAATCCTAATTTCTGTTTTAGCTTTCTGTTATAAGCCTGTGCATCTTTAGCTGCATCGTCAACGTTATAATAATGGGCCGGACGTATTTTATCAGATCCCATGACCATAGCATATCCAATTACTCCTCCAAGTATACATCCCGTAGCTGTTCCAATTTCCCAGCCAGGAGCTGTTGTCCCAACTTTATGCAAAAATGGCTTTTTCACCAACATATCGGCAAAAACTGTTCCTCCTATAAGTAAACAACCTGTAAACAAAATTGCGCCGGTGTTGGCTAAATGTGTTTGTTTTGCGTTATCAGCTGCATTTCGTTTTAATATTGCCTGATTTTCAGCTAATTGAGCCAGGCCAATATCACTTATTTCTTTAACACCACCCTGAATGATTTTAAAATCAGCAACTTGAGTGGTATTGGATACTGATTTTGAATATCCATAGTAGCCATAATAACCGGGGAACAACGTGTTTGCTCCTTTAGTTGTTGTGACAGAGTTTGAGGCAAAAAGAACATCAACCTTAGAATTCCCATATTCTTCACGTTCTTTGACTTTACCATCCATTATTTTTTCAGCAACCTGACCGTCATTCTTAACAAGAATGGATGTAACATTATTTTCCGAGACAGTTACAAGTTCACCAAAAATACTGATCCCATCCTTTAAGACTTTTAAATAATGACTTCCTACCGGTACATTATTAATCTGCCTTATATCATCACCTTGTTTATTTTCGTCGAGATAAACTATGATCCCGGTCAATTCGGAAAAGATTTTAAGTGTCCCTGTTTTATTTTGATCCTGACCAACATTTTTGTTTTCTGCCGGTTTTTCAACAACCTGATCAACTGCTTTTTCCTTTGGTTGAATAACATTTTTTGGAGCTTCGATGAGAATTGTTGTAACCTGATCTTTCGCGATAGTCACAACCTGTCCATAAACTTTATTCCCCTCTTTATCCACAATTCTTACATAGTGAGTACCTACAGGGATTTTACTGATTTCCTGGAAATTATCTTGTTTGTTTTCATCAAGATAAACGGTAATCCCATATAATTCTGAGAAAACCTTAAGTGTACCAGTCTGAGATTGAGAAAATGCCTGCGCAACAAAAGCAAAGAAAAAAACCGATAATAACAGAGATTTCGTTTTCATAAGATTAGATTAAAAATAACTATATCACTTCACTCCTGAATTGAATATCAATCAGCGATCACAGAGTAAACTCACAAATGCATATACAAATGAGAAGATTTTCCCCGGTCCAATTATATAAAAAATTTTATATAATCAGCATGATTTTTCGCATTTATTCGGGCTAAATGCAACTATTTATCAGCATTTTTTTAACCGGCTTTTACCCTGAAAGGAACACGAGTTTATCGTTCAATCCCGGCTAAATCGCGTAAAACTACTGATGCACACGCTATTCCAAATGCAGCTGGCATATATGATATAGTTCCCACAATAGATGCTTTGTTTTGTTCTGCTTTAGTGGAAACAATTTTTCTCTTATCTATGGCTTCAGGAGAATAGACTGCAGTAAAGCCTTCCATTATTCCAAGCCTGTGAAGACGCTTTCTTAAAATCCGGGCCAGCGAACAGTCAGTTGTTTCTGAGATATCGCAAATGGCAACTTTAGTCGGATCAAATTTCCCTCCNNATGACAGTGAGTTTAATATCAGGGTTAATATCCAGAATCCTTTGTCCCATTACTTCTGCTTTGGCCATACCTTCGGTACTTTTCAGTGCCGGCAGTTGCCTGTTCCTGTTGGAGGGATGAATATGATCACCATCCACAATTGTCATCGATCCTACTCCTGCCCTGCAGATCAGCTCTGCAGCATATGCTCCCACTCCACCCAGACCAACAACCAGTACATTGGCCTTTCTGAGCCTTTTTAACTTCTCATCATCGAGAATTAATTCCGTCCGTGTCAGCCAATCAGACATTTATTGAAATTTTTCAGGATAATTGACTTCAGTTCATCAACAGACATGTCAAGATCAGTTGATACTTTATTATAGATTGATCTGATATCGACATCTGCTCCGTCTGTTTCCAGAAATATCCTGTCTGCCGGTAAATGTCTCAGAAGATTGCGGGACTCAGGCCGGAGTACAAACTCGAACCAGAACGAAAGGAACATACCTTTTGTCAGCAGTTGATCTGCCAGTTCCACATTACCCCTGAATCCATGAATCAGCCAAGGCATTTTCGGCCTTAATTTTTTATGAACAGCCAGTAGCTCATCCCAGGCTCTCACACAATGAATAACAACTGGTTTCAATATCTTTTCCGAAATTATAATCTGCTCTTCAAAGACTCTGCGCTGTAGTTCGGGAGAAGGTCCTCTTAACCTGTCAAAACCAGCCTCCCCAATAGCTATTATCTCAGCCTGAATTACTGCATTTTCAACACAACTGATAAGTTGTTTATGATTTTCTTCATTAAGGAACCATGGATGTATGCCATAAGTGTAAGCAACTCCGGAAACATCTACCGGCAATTTTTCTTCATGTGCCATCAGGCTTTCGAGGATAAAAATCCCGGAAGCCGGTGATCCGCCATGGACATGGATATCAATATAGTCTCCGGGTTGCGGAAGATACATCTCATTTATTTGCTTAACAGACTAACTCCTTTGGAAATCCGCTTAAGGGTTTCATCCTTTCCGATCCAGCTGATAATGTCAAAAATATGGGGTCCCCTTAAGGCGCCTACAACTACAAGTCTGAAGGCGTTCATAATGGCTCCGGTGTTATAGCCATTTTTCTCAATCCATGTTTTAATAACCGATTCGGTAGCTGTGGGGGAAAAATCAACCATATTCTCCAGCAACGATCTTAATTCCGTAAGAAGGATTGCAGAATCATCTTTCCACCTTTTTTTTACAACTTCCGGGTCATAAGTTTCCGGAGCTTTAAAAAAGAAATCTGTCTGCTCCCAAATGTCTTTCGCAAAACTTACCCTTTCTTTTACCAGTCCGATAAGTATCTCAAGTCGTACTGTATCAACCTGATATCCACGTGCTCTCAGAAACTCTCTGAATTCAAGAGCAATTTGAGCATTAGTCTTGTTTTGAAGGTATTGGTGATTAAACCATTTGGCCTTTTCAGGGTCAAACCTGGAACCCGATTTACCAACACGGTCAATTGAAAAGGCATTAATAAGTTCATC
>PMNJ01000133.1 GCA_003162595.1 Bacteroidales bacterium
TATGGTGCAGGAGCTGAAGTTACTGCTGCAGGTGTGTTTGCCGATCTGATGAGGGTGGTCAATGTATAGGTTAAAGACAAAAGCAAAACGCGATTAATTGAAAAGAAAGTCAATAAAATATTATTCAACAAACCTGAAGGCACCGGAGGTTAGCTTTAGCGAAGCGCTCCTAAAGGGTTTGGCTCCGGATGGAGGATTATATCTTCCTACTTCATTACCGTTGATATCTCCAAAGGAACTGGCAGGATTTCACTATGGAGAATATCCTGAAATAGCATACAATATCCTCTGTAAAATAATTGGTAATGAGATAGATAAAGAAGAATTAGCAATATTATGTGCAGAGGCATATAACTTTCAGGTCCCACTTGAAAAAGTATATGACCGGAAATACATTATGCGTTTGGATCAGGGCCCAACAGCCTCATTTAAAGATTTTGCAGCCCGTATGATGAGTCGGTTGATGCAGTATTATTTGTCGCTTAATAACCAACATCTTACAATCCTGACAGCCACATCCGGAGATACAGGAAGTGCAGTTGCAAATGCTTTTTATGGGTTAAAAAATATCAATGCCATAATTCTTTTCCCGGAAAAAGAGGTCACTCTGATGCAGCGAAAACAGATGACCACTTTGCAAAACAATATTAGTGTTATTGCCATTGATGGGAAGTTTGATGATTGTCAGAAGCTGGTTAAAACTGCTTTTTTGGATCCGGTGCTGTCTGCCATTTCACTCACTTCAGCAAATTCAATTAATATCGGAAGATTGCTGCCTCAGTCAGTATACTATTTTTATGCCTATTCAAAGCTTGCTGCAAATATTGATGAAAAGGTCATTTTCAGTGTGCCATCAGGTAATTTCGGTAANNCTTATTGCGAAGAAAATGGGTCTTCCTGTTAAGCAATTCATTATTTCCACAAACGCAAATAATGAGGTCCCTGAATTTTTACATACGGGTAGTTATCAGATAATCAATCCCTCAAAAAACTGCATTTCAAGTGCTATGAATGTTGGCCATCCCAGCAACCTGGCAAGAATTGTAGCCTTTTACGGAGGTGTTATGGATGAATCAGGAAGAGTTATCAAACAACCCGATATGAATCAAATGCGGGAGGATTTTTTCGCCGTTAGTGTGACAGATGAAGAAACAAGAAGTATCATCGGTGAAATATACAAGAAATACAATCTCTTACTCGAACCTCACGGAGCCATAGCATGGAAAGGAATAAAGGATTATTCATGGATAAATAGGAAAACCGTACCCGGGAAATCGCTATTCATTTCTCTTGAAACGGCTCATCCTGCAAAATTCCCGGAGGAATTTCGGAAAATTTTAAATATTGAACCTCCATTGCCTGCATCTCTTTTAGGGTTAGAGCAGAAGTCCGAAAACTATATTTCTCTGGAAAATAGTTATGGGTTGTTAAAAGATTTTATACTTAAGCATAATAAATAGGGTTGTCATGCATATTGTTTGTTCAGACCTCGAAGGTGTATTTGTACCCGAAATCTGGGTAAATGTTTCTATCCACACGGGAATTGACGAGCTTAAACTTACTACACGCGATATTAGCGACTATAATGTGCTAATGAAAAGGAGATTGGAGCTTTTAAAAAAATACGGCCTGACTCTCAGGGATGTTCAGAATGTGATATCTCTGTTAAAACCCCTGCCAGGGGCATTGGAATTTATTGACTGGCTCCGCTCGAAGACCCAACTTATTGTAGTATCAGATACATTTAGTGAATTTGCTGATCCGCTTATGAGGCAGTTGGGGAGACCCACACTTCTTTGTCATCATCTTACGACTGACAGGGAAGGTAACATAACAGATTACAACCTGAGGCAGGAAAATGGTAAAAAACATGTAGTTGAGGCTCTGCAGAGTCTTAATTATAAAGTAATTGCCATTGGAGATTCCTACAATGACATTTCCATGTTAAAAAGCGCAGATCGAGGAATACTTTATAACCCACCTCAGAGTGTAGCGGATGAAAACAACGACTTACAAGTCGTAAAATCTTATTCCAGTCTGAAACGGATCATTTCACAGCTGCTTAACGGTGAAGAATAACCTGATTCATCATTCATAAAATCTTCGTTATTAAATAAATCTCAAATAATCATTGCTGACCTTTGCATTACTTTGTGCTTTACTTTGATCACGAAGACGCACAAAGGATTTTTTTAAAAGCCGAATAACCATTTTAATAATTAATATACATTGGCAGATGAATAATCCAATAATTTTCTATTTTTACTTCCACTCTTACATAATCAATTAGCCGGCATTATGAAACTTCCACCCTCTTCTAAAAACTGGTTAACAATTATCGGTTCAATTATTGCCGGAATTAATCTGGCATTAATTATTCTGCTCTTTATTATTTCAACCATTTTCAATAAAGGGAACACTAACCTTGGATTATTTATCTATATTATTCTCCCAGGATTTCTGATATTAGGACTATTACTTGTACCGGTAGGAATGATTCTTGAGAGAAAGAGAATCCGGAGAAGTGGGATCAAGGAAGAAGCCAGGTTCCCCAGAATTGACCTGAATGACCCAAGACACAGAAACGCTTTCTTCATTTTTACTGTAACAACAATAATAGTTCTTTTTCTTTCGACACTTGGAAGCTTTAAGGCTTTTCATATTACCGAATCAGTAGAGTTCTGTGGTACCTTATGCCACCAGGTCATGGAGCCCGAATACACTGCATACCAAAATTCACCTCATGCTAATGTTGCTTGTGTGGAGTGTCATGTCGGAGCCGGAGCTTCGTGGTATGTAAAATCAAAACTTTCAGGATTGCATCAGGTATACGCGGTAATAACAAAATCCTTTCCCCGTCCGATAGAAACGCCCCTTCATGATCTGCGTCCTGCGAGAGAGACCTGTGAAAAGTGTCACTGGCCGCAAAAATTTTATGCCAGAACTCTCTGGACCAACAAATATTTCCTTGCCGATTCATTGAATACAGAGTGGGATATAATGCTCCAGATGAAAACCGGTCCTGAATACAGCGGACTAGGTCTGAAAGAAGGAATACACTGGCACATAAACCCTGCTGTAGATATTGAATACATTTCAGAAAATGATAAGCGTGAAAATATAACCTATGTTAAATTTACGGACAAATCTTCTGGAAAAGTAAAGATTTACAGGAACGACAGCAATCCAATCTCAGACAGCATGCTTTCAGTATCGACTACAAGAACAATGGATTGCATTGATTGCCATAACCGTCCATCGCATAACTATAATTCCCCTCCGGTATATTTTGACAAGGCAATGCTTACCGGATCAATTTCCCAAAACATCCCGTTTTTCAAGAAAGTGACTATGGGAATTTTAAAAGGTACATTCAGCAATAAAGACACAGCTTTAATAAATATAAAAGACAGTATTACAGCCTTTTATAAATCAGGTTATAATGAATATTATTCTAACAACAAGGATATAATAGATAAGTCGATAGCTGCAGTTCAATATGCTTTCAGTAAGAATACTTTTCCGAAAATGAAAGTAACCTACGATCATTATCCAGAACATATCGGACATCTTGAATCTGACGGATGTTTCAGGTGTCATAATGATGCTTTTAAAGCAGCTGATGGCAGCAAAATCTCACGTGACTGTAATCTTTGTCATAGCATTTTAGGACAGGGAAAACAAGGAATGATGGAATATTCTAATATCAGGGATCATCTGGAATTCAAACATCCGGTAAATATCGGAACTGCCTGGAAAGAAGCCAATTGTTCCGAATGTCACAAATTCCTGTATTGATATAAGACAAAAGACAAGAGACAAGAGACAAGAG
>PMNJ01000228.1 GCA_003162595.1 Bacteroidales bacterium
ACCGGTATAATTGTCAGAGAAACGCTTCCGGATGAAATCTTTGAAAATGCTGATGAGATTGAGGTCATTGATTTGACTCCCGATGAACTTCTGCAAAGACTTTCAGAAGGGAAAGTATATGCACCCGAAAGATCAAAAGAAGCAATAGAGAGTTTTTTTCGGAAAGGAAATATTACTGCTCTCCGGGAAATGGCCTTAAGAATTGTTGCAGATAGGGTAGACAAGCAACTGCATGAATACATGCAACTCAAACGCATTAAAGGACCATGGAAATCGGGGTTGCATCTGTTAGTCGCCGTAAGTCATACACAGCAATCAGCCAAGTTACTGAGATGGGCAAAAAACCTTTCTTATACAATGGGTGCAGATCTGCAGGCTGTATATGTTGAAACTTCTTACAAACCTGATGCTAAAGAGAGTGAACAGCTTAATAAAAACATTAACCTTTCCCGGCAGTTAGGGGTAAAGTTTCGCTTCATTACCAACAATGATATGGTAAAAGCAATCGTGGATTTCGCCCAGAAAGAAAATATTACCCATATAATAATTGGTAAACCAAGAGTACGAAACCTGTTAACGCTTCTTCGTCTTGGAAACTTTGTAAACAAGCTTATTCGTTATAGCGGTAATATAGATGTGTATATATTGGGTTCCGATATTCAGGCGAAGGACAAGTTTAAAGAAAAGGTATCATTACCATCGTTTACCTCTAATATCCGGCAGTATTTAATTGCTTCATTAATAGTCATTCTTACGGCAACAATATGTTATTTGCTTAAAGAATTTATTGTTTATCAGGTTGTTTCTTATGCATTATTGTTCGTTGTATCGACCCTTGCATTTTTCTTTGGTACCGGACCAATTCTTTTATCAGCAACAATGAGTGCCCTTATATGGGATTTCTTTTTTATACCGCCACCTTATACGCTTCATGTCGATAAACCGGAAGATATGCTGATGCTGATTATGTTTTTCATAATTGCGTTGTTAAGTGGAGTGCTGACCTCGAGAATAAAAAGGCAGGAGATGAAGATCAGGATACGAGAGGAGCGTACAAATGCTTTGTACCAGCTTACCAGAGAACTCTCAACAGCTACCGGTATTGAAGAGGTGATAAGTATTGCAAAAAGCGACATTAAAAAATATTTTAATCTTAATTGCCGGATTTTGTTTAAAAATGAATCGGATCATCTCGAATACTCAAGTAAAAAAAATACAAGTTTCACCATTTCAAAAAACGATATGAGTGTTGCAGAATGGACATTCCAGCACTCTGCCAAAGCAGGAAAACACACTGATACTTTACCATCAGCTAATTTTACATTTTATCCCCTGAAAGGAAATCAGATGAACCTTGGGGTCATTGCAATTCAACAGGAAATTGTATTTACTCAGGGTGAAGAGCAATTCTGGGAAGCATTCATCTCCCAGATCTCAGGGAAATTCGAGCGTGAATACCTGCGTAATATGGCTAAGCAGGCCTATTTGCTGAACGAATCTGACAAGCTTTATAAAACGCTTTTTAATTCTATCTCGCATGAGTTGCGGATACCTGTTGCCACTATAATGGGCGCTTCTGACTCTTTGCTTACAACACAACACACTGCGGAAATAAGTAAAGAACTTTCCAATGAAATATTCAAGGCATCCAAGAGATTAAATCGTCTTATTGAAAATCTCCTGAATATGTCGAGACTGGAAAGCGGACGTATAACACCACGACTGGATTGGTGCGACATTCATGATCTGGTAAATAAGGTCACTGAAAGTCTTCAGGAGGAACTTAAACCATTTAACCTTCACATTGTTATACCTGATGATATGCCTTTCGTGAAACTCGACTTCGGCTTAATGGAACAGGTCCTTTACAACTTGATTTATAATGCAACTCAGTATGCTTACACTTCGACAAATCTTCGGATCAAAGCATTCTACGACAATGGAATAATGACTCTTCAGGTCATGGACAGAGGACCTGGTTTTCCTACTAAGGAAATATCTCTTATATTTAACAAGTTTTACAGAGTGGAAGGTTCAAAAGCCGGAGGAACAGGATTGGGGCTTTCAATTGCAAAAGGATTTACTGAAGCTCACAAAGGAACAATTTCTGTTGAAAACAGGCAGAATGGCGGTGCAAAGTTTACTATAAAAATTCCGACAGAAATACCGCAGGCAGAATTAAATGGATAAATTACTGATAAATGAATCTACCCGACACAATTCTGATTATTGACGATGAGGTGCAGATACGTCGTTTGCTTGAAATAACACTTTCATCAAACGGATTCAGAATTTCTGAAGCTGGTACAGGAAAAGAGGGACTTATTGCCGCGGCCACATATAATCCGGCTCTTATTATTCTTGATCTGGGTTTGCCTGATACAAATGGGTTAGAAATTCTTAAAAAAATAAGAGAATGGTACCAGAAACCAATCATTATTTTATCAGTAAAAAATTCTGAGGAAGATATTATTAATGCCCTTGATAACGGTGCAAACGATTTTCTTACCAAACCCTTCAGAACGGGGGAACTTCTTGCGCGCATAAGAGTAGCTTTAAGGTATAACACTGGCAGCGAGATTGATCCAAATATGACTTTTGGTAAACTCACTATTGACCTGGCAAATCATATTGCCCGAAAGAATGAGGAGATTTTAAAGTTAACTTCTACCGAGTTTTCTTTACTTGCTCTACTTGCAAGGAATTCCGGAAGGGTACTGACTCATCAAAATATTTTAAAAGAAGTATGGGGTTTCGGATATGTCGGACAAACCCAGATTTTAAGAGTTTTCGTGGCTCAGCTCCGGAAAAAAATAGAAGACGATCCAGCCAAACCAAAATTGCTGATTACTGAATCAGGAATCGGGTATCGGTTTCATGAATAGGAGGCCCCCTGGCCGCTTCGAGTCCTTCGCGGCAAGCTGGCTCCTTCGCTAAACCAGCCCACCGGGCTGGTTCTTTACGCTCGGCCCTCCCTAAAGGGGGACTAATACTGTGACATATAGATGAATACTCTATTATAGAGAGTATTAACCCCCCTTTAGGGGAGCAGGGGGGCAAATCAGAATTCAATAATCTTCTCCACTCTGTTGCTTTTTAGATACTGTTTCAGAATAACCTGGATATCGCTGTTATCACCTGATGGTTTTATACATTCATGCACTGCAGAAAGGCCGAATCCCATATCATTAATATTAAAGTACCCATACCCTGTATATTTCCCATTCACAATCTTTACTGCGCAACGCTCCTCAAAGTCTCGTCCTTTATCGATAATAAAAAAATTACGTCTGCTAAAGATAAATTCTTCGGTTGCTTTGTTTGCGCGTTCATTATACTCATCTGGTGACTCTTTGCCAATACAGGCCCCTTTACAGATTCCAACCTGGTAATGAAAACAGGCTCCATCGGTTTCGTACAGACCAGATAGCTTCTGACACAGACCATAAGTTTCAATGAGAGACCCTAATTTATTTTTTGTTTTTTCTTTTGAAGTGAAAACTGAGACAGGAACTTCATCATTGTTGATTTGCCCGTAACGATAATTCAGGTATCCATTGTTATCAATAAAGCTGAAAATACCCCATTGGAAACCTGTTCTTCGTTGTGCCCTGTTATAAACCGGTTTGTTACGCTTAATTTCAAAAGATTCTTTAAGGAGTGCAATAAGCTCACTTCCTGTAGTTTCCCAGTCAATATCGGCTATAAGATCGCGCATTTCCATAGCCCTGTTAGTGGAATTGTTTGAGAGATGAGTGCTGATTCTCTGCTGCAGATTACGACTCTTTCCTATATAGATCAGATCACCCTTCTCATTGTAGAAATAGTATATTCCGGGTTCGTCTGGTATGCTTTCAATCTTAGTGATATTGAGTTTAGGATTTAACTTTGATACCCTGGTGTTTTTCATCAGGGATGCTCCGCTTCCATTGTCCTCAATATCCCTGGCAATAAGAATCTCGAGGAGTTTTACCGTAGCAAGGGCATCTCCGGCGGCCCTGTGCCTTCCATTGATTGAAATACTGAGATCGTTGCAGATATTGCCTAAACTGTAAGACTTATGTCCGGGAAGAAGTTTTCTGCTGAGCGCAACAGTATCAAGAATGTTCCTCTTAAAATTATAACCAAGAGATTTATACTCCTGTCTGATAAATGAATAATCAAAACGCGCGTTATGTGCAACAAAAGTTCTGCCTTCAGTCAATTCAATTATCTTTTTGGCAATCTCATAGAAATGCGGAGCATCATCAACCATTTCATTGGTTATACCTGTGAGGTTTGTAATAAAATAGGGGATATTCCTTTCAGGGTTAACAAGTGAAACAAACTCTTCCGTAATCTTATTCCCGTCGTGAAGATATATGGCGATCTCTGTGATTCTTTCAATACGCGCACTTCCACCTGTGGTCTCAATATCGATAATCGCATACATCTGTCGAAATCTCACGTGAATTATGACTACGAATATAATTAGAATTGAGGGCACATTAGCCGATAGTTTGTAAATTTGTGATGCCAAAAACTATTTATAATGAATGAATGCTACGGAAATAAATTCATACTTAATGGAAATCTTCAACCGGTTGAATTGTTTGATAAATCACTGGTTTATGAAGGTGATTCTGTATACGAGGTCTTAAGGATAATCAGGGGTAATCCGATTTTTTTTAATGATCATATGGAACGGCTTGCAACAAGTGTAAAATTGCAGAAAAAGAAATTTCTTGCTGATGTACCAACACTCAGAAAAGATATTATAAGTCTTGCAAGGTCGGACAAAAAACGCGAGACAAACCTGAAAATAGTTTTTAATTATAAAAATGACGAGACAAATTATCTTGTCTATTTTATTGAATCTAGCTATCCGTCCGAATCGCAGTATAAAAATGGGGTAAAAGGCATCCTCTTCTTTGCTGAACGGAAAGATCCTGAATCAAAAGTAATAAATCACAAACTTAGATCATCCATTTATCATAAACTTATTCTTGAAAGCGGTTATGAGGCTATTCTGGTGAATGAAAATAATTTAATAACAGAAGGAAGCCGTTCAAATATTTTTTTCCTGAAAGGAGAAGCACTCACGACCGCGCCTGACAATGTTATACTTAATGGTATTACAAGGAAACATATTCTTGAAATTTGCATTGAAAATAACATCAGAGTGGAATTTGCCTGTGTTAAGGCTGATGAAATCAAAGAATATGATGCGGTATTTATAACCGGAACATCGCCAATGGTTCTTCCCTTTTGCTGCATCGACAATAATTTCTTCAATGTAAACATTCCGTTGATTGAAAGGTTAAGGAAACTCTATCTGGAAAAAGCTGAAGCCAGTGTCAGCATGTTCCGGTCTTAATAATGAAACTGTTTAAAACAGACTGAAAGATAAATTATTATATTTGTACCCTCATTAATTCAAACCTTTGTATTATGGCAAGTGTAAGAGAACTGAAAAAGGATATTGATTTTCTCGTTTTTGAAGTGATTTCCGATTGTTTTGTCTTTTCAAATATTCATCCCGATAATAAATCAGATGAATTATCAACGTTGATTTCAGATGCAGTTGAATTCAGAAACGACCTCATTGCACGAGTAAACAATCCTGACGGTAAGGATAATCCCAAAATTGTTAAAGCCTATTATAAGACCGTGGAAAAAGACCTTCTTACAGGTGTTGATAAACTCTTTGAACGGTTGAGTGCCTTTTCTTCTAAGAAAAAGTAAAATTTTTGTAAATCAGGTTTCCACAACAGGTACATTTCCCTTCATTATCAAGGTTTTCCAGTTTTGTGCTATAGCCAGATCTTATTGTTACTTCCGTGCCACAGTCCGGACATGAAGTATTCTTCCCAATGTTTGAACGGCTGTTTCCCAGGTAAACATAATCAAGGTTTTTCGAGGCAATTTCAAACAGTTTTTTCAGCAGTTCGTCCGACGTTGAAGGGTTGTCTCTTTTATAGGTAGGGAAGTACCTGCTGAGATGAAAGGGAACACTCTTTCCAAGCTCACCGGCTATCCATTCCGACTGCAATTCCATTTCCTTTTCATCGTCATTTTGGCCAGGTATGATAAGTGTCGTTATTTCAAGATGTTTTCCCGATTTCGCAATCTGTTGCAGACTGTTTTTTACAGGTTCCAGTTCTGCTCCTGTGAGTTTCCGGTAAAAGGTATTATTGAATGCTTTCAGATCAATATTAAATGCATCGATGAATTCTGTTATTTCAGCAAGTGGTCCTGCGTTGACATAGCCATTGCTTACCATAACAGTATATAATCCTTCTTTTTTAGCAATTTCAGCAACATCCCTCATATACTCAAACCAGATAATCGGCTCATTATAAGTAAATGCTATACCAATATTATTTTCGACAGAAAGAGCATCTTTTATTATTTTGGTTATATTAACCTCCGGAATCAGACTTTCGGGTACTTTTTGAGATATATGATAATTCTGGCAAAAATCACATTTCATATTACAACCAAATGATCCAATAGATAAAATACTATATCCGGGGAAAAAATGATATAATGGTTTCTTCTCAACCGGGTCAAGAGAATAACCGGATATAACATCATAGGTCATCAACTCAATCTTTTCGCCGGTATTTTTTCTGACGCCGCAAATTCCCGTTTTACCCTCAGACAATTTGCAAAGGTGGGGGCAGAGAAGACATTCAAGCTTATTTCCGTTTCTTTTAAAAAGTTGTATCATTTCGTTATGTTTTTGTCCCATCGTACGATTATCGTAATAATAGCTATCCAAAATGAAATCTGTAGTTCTTGTGTTAATCCCAATGAATAGGAGTGTTGTCTTAATCTGTTTTTTGAATAAGTACTTTGCAATGAAATGTGTAATTACTTCAAAAGTATTAAATTATTATACAAAAAAATAAGTGAAATTTGAGTCCGCCGCTTTTAATTGTTTTCTCAGGGTACCCTGATAACAAAATATATGAGGTTGCGGGCTGAAAAGAGCCTGAAATCTGTTAATCAAAGTCAATATTCCTGAAGTCGGACAGTTTCAATGCCAGGTCAAGATACCTTTTCTTGTTATCCATATCACCATTGAGATCACTGATCCGGCTAAGACCGAAATAGGCATAAGCTGCATATTCATTTCCATAACTTCTGAAAACTGAAATATCTTTGATTCCCTTCAAATAAAACTGTTGAGCCTGGTTATTGTCGTGGTACTTCTTTTCCTGTAAAATGCCTTTGAAAATGGTAACCTGAGCCTGAAAAAATTGGCTTTTAAGATTTGACGCGGATGATGCTATCTCATTTTCAGCTTCATTATATTGTTTTATCAGCAAAAGGTTTTTAATGTATGATCCCAGATATTCAGGATTTTCAGGATATATTATGTGAAGACTTTTACTGTAAAAGGTTGCCTGCTGATAATTATTTTCATAACCTAAAAAAATCAGAGTTAGGAAAGAATAGGCTTCAGCTTTAAGTATAATGGAACTCTTAGCAACTGCCTGTAAATCCTGCAATCCATTAACCTTACTTCCTTTTGGAAAAAGAAATGCCAGCGTCTTATATATTGGATGAACTTCAGGATACGCTTCACGATAGTAATTGTAAACTCCTGTGAAAAAATAGAAATCCGAATAATGTGTTGTAAAATTAAAAGAGCGCCTGATACACTGATATGTGCTTGAGGCAAGCGGGAATACCTCAAAACTAAGATAATTATCAGTGTAATATAATAAAAGCAAACCCCTGGCACACAGATTCACCAACAGGATTTCAGCTTCAACTGCCTGGTTCTTATTTTTATCGCATTCTTCAATGCATTCATGCATTTCTTCTTCGAACGATTCTCTTGCTGCTGAAGTTGTGATCAGCGGGTAATTCTCCCAATAAATTATCATTCCTTTAAACAAATGGTTTATAGGATGCCCCGGATACAAATTACTTAGCTCTGCACTGACTTTATATGCATTATTAAATTGAAAATCATATATATAATCAATGCCCCTTTTGATCAGGTTTATGGAAGTTGAATCTTTCAGGATTTGACCATCTAACAGGGATGTACTTATATACAGGGCCAGTCCAAAAACCAGTATTGATATCTTACGACTCTTGTTCAATTTGATTTTTTAAAACTATTCAGGCAAAAGTTTGTTCATTAGATTGAATATAATATCAATACATAAGTTTTGATATAGAAGCTAACAATTTAACGGAATGAATGTTCATGGAAAACTATCCGTACTTTGGCTGTTAATGCCTTACTTCGAACTTCTTAAAGCCATAATTTCTGACTAATTGGTTTTTTGTAACAAAATTAGCAAAACAGTAATAGAATTATAGAATTTCTGATAACTTGAGATGAGAATAAAAATCGGTCTGACAAAAATGGTTTAAAATTCGATATTCATAATGTTCAATTATACAGCTACATATACTGATAAGTATCAGTTGACAATGTCTCAGGTATATTTCCTGAAAGGGCAAAAAGACACAAAAGCAGTATTCGATTATTTCTTTCGTAAACTACCTTTTAATGCTGGATATGCGATTTTTGCCGGATTGGAGGATCTTCTTAATATACTCGGCATTTTACGCTTTGACAGACATGATCTTGAGTTTTTAAAGGAGCTGGGATACCATCCGGATTTTATCTCTTATCTTGAAAAATTCAGATTTACAGGGAATATTTATAGTTCACTTGAAGGAGATCTGGTTTTTCCTGTCCGCCCTGTGGTACAGATCGAAGCAAACATAATTGAAGCTCAGATTATCGAAACGCTTCTTCTTAATATACTCAATTTTCAGACACTGATCGCCACTAAAGCCAGCCGTATGCGCCAGGCAGCCGAAGGACGAAGCTTAATAGATTTCGGTTTACGAAGAGCTCAGGGACCTGGTGGTTATTATGCCAGCAGGGCTGCCTACATCGGAGGTTTTGATGGCACTAGTAATGTTGTGGCAGGCCGGGATTATGGTATCCCTGTTTCAGGTACTATGGCACATTCATTTGTGGAAAGCTATGATGATGAATTATCAGCCTTTATACATTTTGCTGAAGTACAACCCAAAGATTGTGTACTTGTTGTGGATACTTACGACACTCTTAACAGCGGGCTACCCAATGCTATTAAAGTAGCAAAAATAATGGAAGAGAAAGGATTAAGGCTCAATGGGATAAGGCTCGACAGCGGCGACCTGGCTTATCTTGCAAAAGAGAGCCGGAGAAGACTGGATAATGCAGGTCTGGAATATGTAAAGATTGCTGTTTCAAACCAATTGGATGAGTACATAATAAAGAGTCTTATGGAACAACATGCTCCAATCGATGTATTTGGTGTAGGTACCAGCCTTGTCACAGGTCACCCCGATGCCGCATTGGATGGAGTATATAAACTGGCATATGCAAACGGAAAAGCCAGGATCAAATTATCAGANNATTATTTATCACCCTGTTTATCCTCTTAAATCACTCTCTCTGGCAAAATATATTAAGGAACCACTTTTACATAAAGTAATGGAAAACGGGTTGAGATTGAAAAATCCAAAGTCGCTTTCAGAAATAGCACAATTCAGCCATAACAGATTGGATAAACTGCCTGTAGAATATAAAAGGTTCGACAACCCTCACATATATAAAGTTGGAATCAGCAACAAACTTCAAACTGAACGTGACATACTTATTGATAATTTTAAATTTAAATTTAAAATTTAAATGAAAACGCTTATTATCATTGATGTTCAGAATGATTTCATGCCGGGAGGCTCTCTTGAAGTGCCTCATGGTAATATGATAGTACCCGTAATAAACGAGGTTCAAAGCTATTTTGATCTTGTAGTAGCTACCCAGGACTGGCATCCAAAAAACCATAAGAGTTTNNCGTAAGGGAATGGATCCGGAAGTTGACAGTTACAGCGGATTCTATGACAATAATCATCAACTGAGCACGGGTCTTGCCGGTTACCTGAAAGAAAAGGGAGCCTCTGAAATTTATTTCTGCGGATTAGCTGCAGACATCTGTGTTTATTACACAATACTTGATTCTATACATGAAGGATTCTCTGCTACGCTTATTGAAGATGCATCTCAACCTTTATATGTGGAAAAATTTGATGATATAAAATGTGACATTGCAAAATTGGGTGTACATATCGTCAAAAGCAATGAATTTTATAAGAAATAGGAGAATCAACCTATATTAATGATCACTTATTTTGTTTGAAATGATTTAAAATTTAAATTGTTAAAATCATAGTTGTTTCTTTCATATGGCAATAATTGAACAATCTATACGGATATCTTATGATAAATTGAAATCGGAATTTTTCAGGATTCTTTCAAGTATAGGATTTCCGGAAGCGAAGGCAGAAAAATGTGCAGAAATTTTCACAATGAATAGTGTTGACGGAGTCAACTCTCATGGAATTAACAGGTTTCCACGATTTGTTAAAAACACTCTTGAGGGTTTTGTTAAACCGGAAGCTGTTCCCTCACTGGTGCATAGCTTAGGTTCACTTGAACAATGGAATGGCAATCTTGCTCCCGGACCACTAAATGCAACTTTTGCAACTGAGAGGGCAATGGAGCTTGCCAGTGAAACCGGGATTGGTATGGTAGGTCTTGCCAACACTAACCATTGGATGCGCGGGGGAACTTATGGCTGGCAGGCCGCTAAAAAAGGGTTTGTTTTGATTTGCTGGACTAATACCTGTCCCAATATGCCTGCCTGGGGAGCTACAGATCCCCGGATTGGAAACAATCCTTTCGTGATTGCTGTCCCATACGGGGATGAAGCAATTGTTTTTGATTTTGCATTGTCTCAGTATTCTTATGGGAAAATGGAAGCACTTAAGAACGAGGGCAATAAACTTCCATACCCTGGCGGATTCAATAAACAGGGAAAAATAACCAACGATCCGCAGGAGATACTTGAATCCTGGCGGGTTCTACCCATTGGGTATTGGAAAGGAGCAGGGTTATCATTATTACTCGATATTCTGGCAACAATTTTGTCAGGAGGGCTCGCTACTCATCAGATCCATAGCTGTAGCTCAGAATATAGTGTATCACAGATTTTTATAGCGATAGACATCAAAATGCTGAAAAACTTTCCCGTTATTGACAATTCGATAAATCAGATTATTGAAGATTTGCATAAATCAAATCCGGAGGATAATTCTGTTAAAATCCGTTATCCGGGAGAGAATGTACTTAAGACACGAAAAGAAAACCTGGAAAACGGGATACCGGTAAGCAAGGATGCGTGGGAAAAACTGACTCGCATCCGAATTAATTCATGATGAAAGCAGGAATTATTCTTATTATTAAATTTTCTCCTCGACTATTTCGATATTGATTGAGTTAACTTCTGCAAAACTGAGAATTTCATCTTTCACCTTTTCATTCGTTTCGTGATACGTACTACTGAACCTCAAAACAATTTTTTTCCCTGTTTTCAAAAAGAAGATAAGATTAAACGGGAATACTTCGATTTTTTGAATCTCACCGACAGGTATCACGACAGCTGAAAAAATAACAGTTTTTTTGAGCCTGATCGTATCAGGGTTTATCTCAATAAATCTGGTTGCCCGGCCCAAACCAGCCCAGACCTGGTAAAAGCCAAAACCTGAAAGAAATACTATTGTGATCCAAAGTGTTCCATCGACTTTCAATGACCTGATGTTAAAAATCAACCAGAATACTGCTACAACAACGCAAACAATGCCGAATGCAACCTGAACTATTTTTACCACTCTGTTGTTCTCAACAGAACTGAGAGGGAAATATTTTTTATCCATAAATTGATTTTCGGGCAATTTATTTCTTTTTCATTGGAAATCAAAATAGTAATAATTGAATGTATAATTATTGTTTCACCCGTTATCTGCTATTTTTTTTTAGATTAACAACTTGTTACAAGCAGTAATGACGATTTTGTATATACCTTTGACATAAATTTTCATTCAGGTGAGCGTACCTATTAATTAATTTAATCAGAATAAATATGAAAAAATTGTTGATTATCAGTTCAATGTTGTTCACTTGCGTTTACGGTATAGGCCAAACGCAGCAAACAACTAAGACAGCTCCTTCGAAGTTTCCCGAGCTTGAGAAGATGACCCCGGGAATGACCGAGATTTGGGAACCAGAAGTAAAAATAATTCAGCCGGGAGTCACAAATTCAGATGCACCTTCAGATGCTATAATTTTATTCAGTGGAACTGATGTGAATGCAGAATGGACAGATTTACAGGGAAATCCTTCAAAGTGGATTGTAAAGGATGGGGCCTTAATAAGTGTAAAAGGAGCCGGATTCATTAAAAGCAAACGTAAATTTGAAAGTTTCCAGTTACATATTGAATGGAAAACACCTTCAGAAGTAACCGGCGAAAGTCAGGGCAGGGGCAACAGCGGTGTGTTCTTACAGGAACTTTATGAAGTTCAGGTACTTGATAGTTACAATAACCGCACATATCGTAATGGGCAGGCAGCAAGTATCTATAAACAATATCCGCCGCTGGTAAATGTTTGCAGAAAACCAGGGGAATGGCAGACATATGATATTATTTATACGGCGCCAACTTTCGGGAATGACTCTACTATATTTGTTACCCCTCCGCGTGTTACGGTACTTCAGAATGGAGCTCTTGTGCAGAACAATGTAATAGTAAGAGGTCCAACTGAATACATTGGAATTCCTGAGTACTTTATTAAGAAACATGGGCCAGGAAGCATTGAATTACAGGATCACGGAAATCCTGTTGCATATAGAAATATCTGGATCAGAGAATTGTAAATTTCCAGTTATGTTTTTAAATATGCATACCATATGTTTGACTAATCATAAAATAACTAATTTTATGGATCAATAATAAATTTTAATTTACCTGACAATGAAAGAAAAATCAAAAAACATTACACGCCGGACGTTTCTTGGAACAACCGGTGCCGTTGCTGCAGGTTTGACTATAATTCCGAGCTCAGTCGTAAGTGGCTTAGGTCGAAAAACTCCGTCTCCCAGTGACAAGCTTAATATTGCTGTTGTTGGTATAGGTGGGATGGGTAATACAAACCTGAAGAATGTTAAACTTACAGAAAACATTGTCGCTCTCTGCGATGTTGACTGGGGATATGCGAAAAAAGTATTTGCTGCAAATCCAGATGCGAAAGCATACTGGGATTGGCGTAAGATGTTTGATGAAATGAGCAAGTCAATTGATGCAGTTATTGTTGCTACTGCAGACCATTCTCACGCTATCGTTGCATCAAACGCTATCCAGATGGGCAAGCATGTTTATTGCCAGAAACCATTAACACATACTGTCTACGAATCAAGGCTATTAACAAAACTGGCAGCAAAATACAAAGTTGCAACGCAGATGGGTAACCAGGGTTCTTCGGATGAAGGTGTAAACCAATCAATTGAATGGATACAGAACGGTGAAATCGGTGAAGTAAGAAAAGTTGAAGCTTTTACCGATCGCCCGATATGGCCACAGGGATTAAATGTTCCTAAAGGTGAATGGGTTCCTGACACTCTTAACTGGGATCTTTTTATAGGTCCGACAAAGATGCGTCCTTATAACGCCATTTACACTCCATGGAACTGGAGAGGCTGGTGGGATTTTGGAACAGGAGCTCTTGGCGACATGGCTTGCCATATAATGCATCCAATTTTTAAATCTCTCCATTTGGGATACCCGGTAAAAGCTCAGGCAAGTTCAACATTGTTGCTGACAGATTGTGCTCCTAATGCACAGATGGTTACTCTTACATTCCCCGAAAGAATTGCACCAAAAGGTGCAAAAATAAAATATCCTGAGGTTGAAGTTACCTGGTTTGACGGTGGTCTCGAACCTACTAAACCAGCTGGCTGGCCTGCCGGTAAAAACATGAATGATGGCGGAGGTGGAGTTATATTCCACGGTTCAAAAGATACTCTCATCTGTGGCTGCTATGGTAAAGACCCATGGTTATTAAAAGGCGGTAAACCAGTAGTTCCAAAAACTGAACGAAGAATTGAGAAAGCTATGCAGGGCGGTCATGAAATGGACTGGGTACGTGCATGTAAAGAAAGTGCTGAGACCAGAGTTAAAACAAAATCTGATTTTTCAGAAGCCGGACCATTTAATGAGATGGTTGTTATGGGTGTTCTTGCAGTCAGACTTCAGGGGCTTAACAAAACACTTGAATGGAACGGAGAGAAAATGGAGTTCACAAACATTGGCGCCGATGACTCAGTAAGACTCACAATCTCTGATAATTTTACAATCGTCGATGGCGATCCCAAGTTCAATAGACCAGACATTAAGATGAATGCAAAAGAATTTGCTGCTGAAATGGTAAAACATACCTACCGCAAAGGATTTAATTTACCCGATATGCCTGCATAATTAATATAGGACACAGCCAATTATTACCTGTGGCTTTTAACTGTTAAAACTTTACGTACTATGAAGCTATTTAAAATTATTTTAGCATGTGTACTTGTCATAGGACTTGTAACATCATGCGGATCAAACGGAAATGCCAAAAAATCATCTTTAAAAGATGACGGTTTTGTCTCCATCTTTGACGGAAAAACAACAACCGGCTGGCGTGGATATAATCTACCGACCTTTCCCACTAAAGGATGGGAAGTTGTTGATGGCACTCTTCATTGTATCGGTTCCGGAAACGGAGAAGCCGGGAATGGTGGTGATGTTATCTATGATAAGAAATTAAGCAATTTCGAACTCGACCTCGATTGGAAAATAGGCGAAGGTGGAAACAGCGGAATTTTTATTCTCGCACAGGAAATACCAAACGAACCTATCTGGAAATCAGCTCCTGAGATGCAGCTCCTTGATAATGAGAGACATCCTGATGCCAAGTTGGGTGTTGATGGAGACCGCATGGCCGGATCTCTCTACGATCTTATTCCGGCAAAACCACAGAACACCAAACCTGCCGGCCAATGGAACCATGTTCATATTCTTGTCTACCAGGGAACTGTCGTATATTCCCAGAATGGTGCAAATGTCGTTGAGTATCACCTCTGGACAGAAGATTGGAAAAAGATGATAGCCAATTCAAAATTTAAGGATTTTGAATGGTTTGCCAATCCTGCAAAAGAAGGTTACATCGGACTTCAGGACCATGGCAGTGATATATGGTTCAGAAACATTAAGCTTAAAATTACCCAATAATATTCCGAATGAAAATTGAAGGCCGGATCGATTGATCCGGCTTTTTTATTAATGGTCTCTTCCCCCTTGCCCTTCCAATCCAATCTCCTTCGCCACTGTTCTCATACCCATTATACAATCTATTATCAGCTCATCAAGATTTACTCCAAGCATTTCAGCGCCTTTTTCTATAACAGAACGGTCGACCCCGGCGGCAAATCTTTTATCATTCCATTTCTTTCTGACCGATCTTGCTTCCATATCCATTACGCTTTTTGAGGGTCTTACCAGTGCACTTGTAGCTACCAGACCAGTCAATTCATCTATTGCATATATTGTTCTCTCAAGCAATGAAACCGGTTTAACATCAGAGACCAGACCCCATCCATGACTCAATACCGCCCTGATATATTCTTCAGGCCAGTTATTCTCTTCTAAAATTTTTTTAGTCATGACACAATGTTGTTCCGGATACATCTCATAATCAAGATCATGAACCAGCCCTATTATTCCCCATTTCTCCTCATTTTCTGCATGCTTTTTTGCCATATATCGCATTACACCTTCGACAGATAATGCATGCTTCAGCAGGCTCTCCGACTTATTGTACTTTTTAAACAATTCAAATGCCAGATGCCTGGTAGGTGTTATTGCTGACATATTAAAAATTCTATTTAACTAACTAATTGTAATTTACTTGTTGAGTTTAATTACAGAAATTGTATTATTGATAGTGGTTCCATGTACATTGAGATAATATATTGCCGGGATTAGCCTGAGATCGCTGAGGGTAATTGAATTATTCCCGATTAAAATATCTTTTTCAATATCATATAGTTTTACTCCTGACATATTAGAGATAGATATATGAATTCTATCGTCGATCTGAGAGTTTAAGGTAATTGTAAGTTTGTCACTGAATGGATTAGGAAATACACTTAATGTCTCACTGATTTTTGTATTATCGATATTGGTAGTCAATGTGTCATTAAAAAGATAATCATCATTGTTGTCTAATCCGTAAGTAACGATCTTATAATTGCCATATTTTGACAGATCAGCCATTGCCTTGAATGATACTGTCACTGAGTCACCGTAAGGAATTACCTTGTTATCAAAATACTGCACAATAGGTGATAAATAGTCGTTTATTTTATAGGCCAGGTTAAAACCGTTTAATGTGTCTTTTCCAACGTTGAGAACTTTTACTGTAATGTTTTCCAGCCCATATTGTTCATTATTGACCGGAATAATTACCCTGGCAACCTGAAGATCTCTCTGTATATACCGTACAGGACTTGACTGAGCAAAATCGATCATATCAATCCATGCACAATCTGACCCATCTGAAACAGAAATATCTTTCCTGTAAATCCATTCCATTTTATTAAGTCCGGCTGAAACTGCAACTGTGGCTTTTGTCCACGGAATTTCTCCGGATTTTTTGAATATTTCAGCATCATTAAGTTTAAATGCAAGGAAATCATAGTTTGGCTCCGATGAAACCCTATAGAAGAACCTGACTGAATCATCCTTAGCATATACTGTTCTAATAGCCAATGAAGTTGATCCATTATGCGAAATTGCGCCTGATCTGGCAGAAAGATTTCCATCGTAAGAACTTCCTGAAGTAATTACCCAGGGGATTGAACTGATATTGATCCATGGAAAAACATTAAATGATGAAGATTCAAAACTCTCCCTCACTTTTCCTACCCTGAATGAGAAATCCTTATTAACAATATATGGACTGCAATCGAGTATTGCAGAAACTGAGATCAGGCTGCCGATGGGAACCGTTTCTGAAAGTTTTACCATCACGGGTATATCGGTGATCTGTCCGAATTGTAAAGTTCCGGACTTAACGCTCGGTTCAACAAGAGAAATGCCATCCTGCTGGCTGGAAATATTAAATTGACCTGATATGTTGCTGCTACCTTGGTTCCGGACTTCGAAAACCAGTCGGAATGTTTCTCCCGGATCAGGAATGAAATCGCCGTTACCAACTGTTTTATCATCAATAATACAGTTGACGATCTGGAGTTCCGGAGCATGAATACAGATATCAATTGTATAATGTTTTTCAGAGAACTGATCCTTCAAAAGAAGATTAAGGGTGGCTACTCCCATATCAGGTACATCATTGGAAACAGAGATGCCAAGATTATTTGAAAGAACAATATCAGATTTGGCGGGTAAAGTTCCTATATACGCTGAGTCGCTCGTGATCGTTACCAGATCTGAGGTAGAAGTAATTTTGGCATATAAATTATGGGAATCCGTTAATCCAAGATTACTCAGTGTAAGTTTCAGATAAAGAGACTCTCCAAAGTCAGCCAGGTTATTATTATTTCCCTGGCTATCATTTATATTGCTAGCCGTAAGATTGATAAATTCTTTATGGATGTTTGAGAAATGGATTGTCTTTATTACAGGGACCTTGTTCTGGCCTGTTATTACAACCAGACAAGAATCATTAGAAAGCCCAGGCATCTTTAGAACAACTGTGCCTGAATTACTTGCAAAAGATGCATCCCATAGCGTATCATAATGTGATACAGCAACATATGCAAAAGGATTAACATTAAAAGAGAGAGATTTAATACCGTTTGGAAGTGTATCTGGTAATGAGACGTTAAAGGTTCCAGGTGTTCCCAATATTGGAATAACGCTTGGGTCTCCTACAAGGTTATATGTCTCCCAGTAATACTTTTTATTTGCGGAATTGCTTGCACTGACAGCCAGATTTCCTGCATAATTAATCTGGCCCATCGTAAAATACCAGTCAGAAGGAGATTCCCCATGTGTATGAAACATTCTGTCATAAGCGCCAAGTCCTTTTCCTTCATAGGTTGGATTTGCTGAAATAGGTCCAGGGCCAACCGCCCAGTAATAATCTTCATCCCAGTAGGAGTCATTTGAACAGCCGATAAACCCTATAGCTCCCTTCTCAGCTGTCAGCATCATCCTGTTTCCAAAAGAAGACGCCAGGTTAAATTGTGCAGTCCGGCAGGCATTACTTATTACGAAAGGATACATGTTCTTATTCTGAAAAGTTGGAATATCAGGCGTTTTGATATTAACATGTAACCATCCTGAAGCTTCACCATGCCCGGTATAATTAATAAATGACACACCCTTATTTATAAGTTCTATAATTGAATCTTTTGCAGTGTAGGAATCAGGATAATAAAAGTGAAATTCATTGATTCCGTTCGCTTTTGTCAGGTAATTTGTAACAGCGTATTTTACTTGTCCGTTCATATAACTGGCCCAATCTGCATCATAACCAGCAGAGGCTATTGCCCGTGAATAAAATTTGTTTGTATCAGCAAACTGGAACTTTTCATATTGGATTATCTTAGTTATAGCTGTTTTCAGTTCAGTTGTATCGGCAACGGGAAGTCTGCCTATAAACATTTCCGGAATATAGTCGCCATTACCATCAAATTCACCATAATACATATCTGTGACATTTCCTGAACCCCCTGAACCATAATAGGGAACTCTGTTCACATCTCCTATAATAAGCAGATACTCGGGAGGTGGGTCGTTTGCAGATGAAGCATTGTAAATTTTGGT
>PMNJ01000185.1 GCA_003162595.1 Bacteroidales bacterium
GCACTGCCTGTTGCATGACCACCCGCTCCCTTTCCACTGAAAAACTGTTTATCAGCAAATGCAGCCTCAGTAATAACTCCATTATATTCATTATCTACGTTATACAGGTATTTGTCCGATGAAATAAACCGCGGAAGAACATAACTTGTTATTGTGTTTTCATTTGTTTTACCGACAAAAGGTACCAGCTTAATCTTGAATCCCTTTTCCTTTGCATACTGGATATCAAATTTTGATATTGTATTTATGCCATAATGAAAAACTTGCTCTGGTTCAAGAAATAGTCCATAAGCATGACCGGTAATTATACAAAGTTTGTATTTTGCATCCCAGCCTTCCACATCAAGAGTCGGATCGGATTCTGCAAAACCCTTTTCCTGTGCTTCTTTCAATGCTTCTGCATACGGAATTCCGTTGTTATGCATTTTTGTAAGGATATAATTTGTTGTCCCGTTAAGGATTCCGCGCAAAGAGTAGAGCAATTCATTGTCATAATACTCCTCAAGATTCCTGATTATCGGAATACTTGCACCTGCCGAGGCCTCATAAAGAAGGGATACATTATACTGAGACTGCATCTTAACAAGCTCCTTAAAATGTTTTGCCACCATCATCTTATTGGCGGTCACAACATTTTTCCCGCTTTTCATTGCAGTCGTTACAATATTGAATGCTTCATCTGCATCATCAATTAGCTCAACAACCAGGTTGATTGAAGAATCATTCAGTATATCATTTTTATCGTAGGTGAAATTTGTCATCGGGATCCTTCTTTTTTTTGTCCGGTCCTTAACACAAATCTTCACAATATCGGCTTTGAAACCTTTACTGCTGTTCAGTACATCGTGCAGTCCCTGCCCAACACATCCATAACCGAATAAACCAATCCTTAATTTTTCCTGTGTCATTTTAATCTGATCTAGTATTTTATTATATCGATTTACATATTCTTCTTACAATAAATTTCCTTTTTTTACATATCTTTTTACCCCCTTTCTTATTTCCCCCAAGGGGGAAAAGATTTTTGAATTCACCTTCCCCCGTGGGGGAAGGCAGGTAGGGGGTTTTTAAATTCTATAACATTCCCAGGTGTCGTTTATCAGGATCCTTCATAGTACTTTTTTGAATGCCTGGTCAAAATCATTAATAATATCATCGATATGCTCTATCCCGACGGATACTCTGAAAAGTCCTGGATCGATGCCGACTGCAAGCTGCTCTTTAGCAGAAAGCTGAGAGTGTGTTGTTGCCGATGGTTGAATTATCAGTGTTTTAGCATCCCCCACATTTGCAAGATGACTCACCAGCTCAAAATATTCGACAAGTTTAACAGCCTGCGATTTCTTTGCCTTCAATATAAAACTCAGAACTCCTCCGGCACCCTTAGGAAGATATTTTTTAGCAAGTTCATGATAAGGACTTCCCTTCAGACCCGGATAATTTACCTTCTCAACACCTGGTTGGGCTTCAAGCCATTTTGCCAGAACAAGTGTATTCTGAATATGACGTTCCATCCTGAGAGACAGGGTCTCAAGTCCCTGGATAAGTAGGAAAGAGTTGAATGGACTGATTGCAGGTCCAAGATCCCTTAATCCTTCAACTCTTGCCTTTACTATGAATGCAATATTTCCTGCAGGTGAAGTCTGTGAGAAAATTTCTCCGAAGATTTTTCCGTGATAACCTTCTGCCGGTTCAGTGAAAACCGGGAAATTCCCATTGTTCCAGTTAAAATTGCCTGCATCGGTTATGACTCCCCCAATGCTTGTTCCGTGTCCGCCAATCCATTTTGTTGCCGATTCCACAACAATATTGGCACCAGATTCAATCGGACGGCACAGGTAACCACATGCACCAAATGTATTGTCGACAACAAGCGGCAGTCTGTGTTTGATAGCTAGTTTTGAAAAAGCATTGAAATCAGGGATCTCGAAACCGGGATTACCTATTGTTTCAACATAAATGGCTTTTGTTTTATCATCAATGAGTTTTTCGAATGAAGCTATATTCAGATCTTTAGCAAATCTTGCCTCGATTCCGAAGTTGGCAAATGTTACTTTGAACTGATTGTGACTGCCGCCATAGAGAAATGGTGATGTTACAAAGTTTTCTCCATGCTTCAATATAGTGGTAAGTGCAATGAACTGAGCTGCATGTCCCGATGAAACTGCCAGAGAAGCTACTCCTCCTTCAAGGGCTGCAACTCTTTTTTCGAATACATCTGTGGTAGGGTTATTTATACGCGTATAGATATTTCCCCATTCAGCCAGATCAAAAAGATCTGCTGCATGTTTTGCATTTTTAAAGACATAAGAAGATGTCTGGTAAATAGGCACAGCTCTTGACAGGGTTTCTTTATCGGGTTGATGACCTGCATGAACCTGCAATGTTTCGAATTTTATTTTTCTGTTTTTCATTTTATTTAGTTTTATTTTTTTACAAATACCGGACAGACAGATACAGCTATCTCTCCAGGATTTCTGTTTGTTAACTGAGAAAATGACTGATTGCAAATCAAACCTTTTACCGGCACATGCACATAGGCATGAGCGGCATGATAAAGTTGTTGTGTGTCAAATGAATCGAATTCATGTTTTTAGTGTTAAATTTTTATCATCTCCCGGCTTTCCGGGATTAGGTTTTGGCACCGTTCTCCGCCAATTGGCGGATTGGTTGCCAGGGTT
>PMNJ01000140.1 GCA_003162595.1 Bacteroidales bacterium
CGACCGGCTGCAAGGCGGGCAATACCAAGTCCGATGCCTCCTGAAACTGATATTCCGGCACCCACACATCCTGTAGCTAAAAGAAGTCCGTTCATTCCGGGAACTTCACCTGCAATTAACTGGCTGTCGGGAGTGTAGCCTGAGAACCCTGCTATATAATTTTTGATTCCTGTAATCCCTAACATCGGAAAGAATCCGACTATTTTCGGGTAATTTTCAATCAGGTCGTCCCAGCCATTGTTCTGGCTAAATGGGAAACCGCTTATTTCTTCTGGTAAGTCGACAGGATTAATATACATTGAATTTGATTCTCTAATTCCGAAAAGCAATGCCTTCCCCTGGGGCCTAGCATAAAAATTTGCCTCAGGAATCAGAACAGTCGGCGATGAATCAGGGAATAATGATTCTGACATTTCTGTAATCCAGTACTGGCTTCTTACTGGAGCCATTGGAAGCGAGATGCCGATCTTAATAGCAAGATTTATTGACCAGACACCAGCTGCAAGTACTGTCATGTCAGCAAGATAAATTCCATCACTTGTTTCCGCTCCGGTAACATGTCGGTCATTCTTCAGCAATTCAATCACTTCGGTGTTTCTTTTGAACTTCACACCGATCTTTTTCGCTGCATTTGCAAAAGCCATCCCCAATAAATATGGATCAGTTATTGCCTCATCAGGAATGAAAGCAATTCTCTTTACCTGTGAAGCATTGAGCCATGGAGCCAGCTGTTTTGCCTTGCTGGCTGTAATATTTTCTGAATCTATTCCTAAGTCAGAAGCAACCTTGAGTGTCTTCTCCAGCGCAGAAACTGTTTCAACCTTCACAGCCAGATAAATTGCACCATTATAATATACAGGAAGCTTGTCGCCGGTTATTTTCTCCAGTTCAGGAATTACCCGGTAAGTTTCAATCGACAGAGGTATAACATGTGCATGACTTCGGACACGTGACATTAACCCTGCTGCAAAACTGGTATTTCCTGAGCATAATTCTTTTTTTTCAATTACAATAACTGTTTTGTCAGGATTATCCCGTTTATAATAATATGCTGTAGAAGCACCGAATATTCCACCCCCAATAATAAGAAGATCTGTTTTTGTTTCGGACCGTATTTCCATTTGTAAGGGAATGTAAGAATTATGATTTATATGAATTATAAGATTAATTCTCAGGAAGCTGTATGGTTCTTTTTGAAGAAATTGTAATATAAAAAGAGGGTGCCGGGGTAGATGACCGGCATTCCTCTTTAACCCTAATCAAACAACCTAAAACCAATTCTATTTTAGAAGCCACATGACTCCGTTAATATCATCATTTCCACCAAACTGACTGGCTAATGCTCCTTGATAATTAGTTGTATTCGCCGTTTTGTCACTTGAAGGATACTGGAAGCGCCAGGCAATTCTGCCGCTATTCCCGGTTCCTGGGCCGGTTTCAAAAACAGGTACTCCACCCATTGCCTTCAAATTCGGATCTGATATTGTACGACGATAAGTAAAGTAGGATTCCAAACCTGAATGACGGAATAAGGCCAGGTATCTTTGCTGCAATATCTGCCTTAGACCCTGGGTAGTATTCCCATCATATTTAACAGCAACCTGGTTATAGTATGCATTAAAATCTACGGGTATCGAATAAGTATCATAAGTGCCCAGGCTTGCTCCCGGATGAAGGAAATATACAGTCAGGTTTCCGCTTTGCGGTATCCCATAGAAGTTCATTGATTCCTGAATGCCCGTTTTGTACCAGTTTTCAGCATCTGCAGCGCTCTTTCCCGGAATCCAGCCCCTGTTGATTGCTTCGGCAATACTGAAGCACATTTCAGGATATCCAATCTGTATGCTGGGTTCACCGGTATATGTCTGATAATAACGATGACGATTTATAAGTGAATATTCGCCGCTATTGGCTTTAATATACATAGCGCCCAGGTCCTCTCCAGAATTTGCTCCCACAAATACATTGAAGCTGGTAGGTGGCACTTTAAGTGAATCAACATAAGCCTGTGCAGGTTCTGATGTGACAAATAACCTTGGATCCTGGAATTTTGTAAGTAAACCTACATATGTATCCGAGCAGTTTTCGCGCAACGCATCATATCCGAATTGGCCTGGGTTTTGAGGATACAGATTTGTAGGATATATATAATTATACTGCAAATTGTCAGCAGAACTTCCCATTATAGGATATTTAGCGCTGTTTCCAAGAATCATGGCAAACTGCTGTGCTATTTGCATATCGGCATTATCATTCACTCTGTTGCTAAGGTGGATTAACAGACGCAGCCTATAGGTATTGACCAGCTTTTGCCATTTCGTGAGATCATTTCCATAGTAAATATCATTCTGTAGAGATTTATCACCTGCGGTGATAAGAGCTCCAAGCTGTATATTAGCGGAGTCAAGCCAGTTAAATGATTGCTGGAAAACCGATTTTTGCGAATCAAAGGTTGGAGTGAGATTGTTAACGCCTTCGAGTGCATTAGTCATTGGTATATCGCCCATTTCAAGACTCATAAGTGAAAAGTAATAAGCCCTGAAAAATTTACCAAGTGCATTATAGGGATTCAGAGTTGGAAGACCCATTCTCTTAGCCTCGGCTTCCATCTGAACAACATTTTTTAATGTCGTATAATACTGTGTACCTGAGCCAAAATCGTAACGGTTATTTCCATAGTAATCATAATTAATGAGAAAGTACTGGCACCACTTTTCTTCCTGTCCCCATGGAGCTATATATAAATGATTTATCACGTCATTAAAAAGCAATGATGGAGGAACGCTGGTAGGCTGATTTGGATTGCTTGTGATTACATCATTGAAGCTTTTTTCACAGGAGGTAATTGCCAGTGCAGCAATGATAAGTATGATTGGAAATTTTATAAGTTTTTTCATATTCATAAATATTTTTTCGTTAGAATACAACATTAACATTGAATCCATAGCGCCGGGTAGTTGGAGATTGCAAGCCTGTTGAGCTTGTAC
This sequence comes from Bacteroidales bacterium, assembly GCA_003162595.1. Lineage (GTDB taxonomy): Bacteria > Bacteroidota > Bacteroidia > Bacteroidales > VadinHA17 > LD21. Next base: position 2,988 of record PMNJ01000140.1, read on the forward strand.
CATAATTATACTGATCAAGATCCACGTCTTTGAATTTTGCATCTTTATAAAAATAGATCAGGTTTCGTCCAACAAGTGAAACAGTTATTTTACTGATGTTTAATTTACCGAGCCAGGATTTTGGCAGATCATAACCTATTGTTACCTCTCTTAGTTTTGTATAGGTCTTACTCATCAGGTTCGACTCGGAAATTCCGTAATATTTGCTGCAATAGTCCTGCACATGAGTAGGTGTAGTATTGTCGGCAAACTGAAGCTGGTCATAGTTAAGAATAGCGCCTGTCTGAGTATCAAAATTAATGGGTACACCATTGGAAACTACCACTCCCTGTCCTACATAAATTCCGGGAAAATTAGGATCGCCTGCATGCAGATCATCTGCAGTACGGGCAGCGCCCAGTGCACCTTCTACTGTTTCAATATTAGCGCCGCCACGCATTGTCTTATTATGCAAGTAATCAACCATTACACCTCCTACATTTCCGTCAAACTGGAAGCCAAGAGAAAATTGTTGATACCTGAATTTATTACTGAAAGCCCACTGGAAATCACCATTCTCATTCCCAAGATACTGAGGAACAGGATTATTAATTGGTTTTCCTGCAGCGTCATTCACAATTTCCCCTGTTTTAGTTCTTACGAAATCACTTCCGTATAATTTATCAACGCGGTCGCCGACTTTAAAGAAGGTATTATAGACTGACTGACCCGCCGGAAGTTCAAGGTATACATCCTTGAAAGTGCTCCAGTTGAACAATACGTCCCATTGCAGTCCGTCAGACATCTTTAAAGGACTTCCGGAGATGGAAAGTTCATAACCGGTCTTCTTCGTTTTCAAAGCATTTATCAGATAACCTGTATATCCGCTTTCAGTCGAAATTGAATTCTGAAGAATTTGTGGACCATCAATATATTCAAAGGCAGTCGCGCTGATGCCCAACCTGTTTTTTAAAAACTGAATATCAAAACCACCTTCATAATTATCTCGGTTAAATGGCTTTAGATTTGGATCAATCAGGTTATCAGTATAAGTAGCTGCAGCTTGATTATTATAAGGTTTCGAGGTGCTGTAAACGGATGAAGTTGAATAGGTTGGCCCTCCATACGGTGACATATAGTTAGTACCATAACCAAGAGGATAGCCATATATGTCGTTGGATACACTTCCGCCCAAAGAAGTTATTGTATTGAAAGGTGCGGTTCCGATTGTTTCGCTTGTGTTAACTCCACGAACAGAAGCATATGATCCCCTGAACTTGAGATTTGAAATAACCTCAGGGAGAGTAATGTATTTGGTAACAACAGTAGCTAATGAAACACTAGGATAAAAATACTTGTCATTGTCTGCCGACAAAGCTGTTGACTGATCCTCACGCCCAGTTAAGGATAAAGTGGCATAATTCCCGAAGCTTGCATCCACGGAAGCATATCCGCTGTAAACAATCATATCGGATTTAAAATTATTTGACTGAATTGGATTCTTGGAATTGCTGAAGTTATAAACATCCGGTACATTCAAATAATCTGTTGTTGTAAAGTTGGAATTATAAGTAAAGTCCCTTATGTTTCCACCGATCAGGCCGGAGAGGGTTAAAAAGTCTTTGACCGAGAAATTGTAGCTAAGCTGCAGATCTGTATTATTATCGAAAAGACTTCTATGATCTTCCCTGTAGTCTCCCTCATTTTGTTCACGGCCGTATGGGTGTGCGGAGAAAGGCATTTTCTCTGTACGCAAAAGGTCATATGTGCTTATCTGAGTACGAAGGTTAAGATTTAAATGATCATTTAATTTATAATTAACTGCGGCATAACCATCTATATCAGTTTTATAATGCCCGCGAAGCCAGTCATAACTCATGAACCAGGGGTTATGATAACGCTGGTATTCGGCAAAGATTGACTGAACGCCCACTTTCCCGGGTTGCCATATAGCTTTAATTGCAGGATCATTTACACTCCAGTCTGCTCCGGTCCATACCGCCACGTTGTAAATAATACTGTTCGGTCCATAGGTAACATCAGGGAAGTCCGGTGTATACTGACGATTATAATTCAGGCTTCCCTCGACTTTTAGCTTTTTGGTCACATTAACTGATCCATACATGTTGAAATTGCTGATATTCAGCTCCATGTTAGGAATAATGCTTTTCTGGTATGATTGAGAAATAGAAGTTCTGAAAGAGTAATTATCCCCTTTTGCTGTAACTGATAAGTTATCAGTAGTCTGAAAACCTGTTTGCAGGAAATTTGCCAGGTTGTTTGTACCTCTGGCAGTATATGGTGTAGGTTGGATATGCCCTGTCCAAGTTAATCCTCCGGGGAATGTTGTTGTAAATGTCTGATTTGGATCATATTTCCCATCATATTGCGGAATTAGCTGTCCCTTAAATTTGGGTCCCCAAACATCATAATCATTATCATTTAACCCACCTCCTTTTCCATCTCCAAAGGCATATAATTCATTTTCTCCGCCGCCATATTCATTCTGTGTCCTTGGAAATGCAAGAAATCCATTATCGAATGCATTAGTTGAATTGAATTCTACTGTCACACCCTTCTTGTAATTTGTACCTTTCTTTGTTGTTATAAGTATTGCGCCATATTGAGCACGGCTTCCATACAAAGCTGCGGCGCTGGGGCCTTTCAAAAC
>PMNJ01000261.1 GCA_003162595.1 Bacteroidales bacterium
ATTGATGTAGCAACACCTTTAACCGATATTAGGTACACAGGGGTATGGAAAGGGTCGTATGAGGGTTTCTTACCGTCAAGTAAGAACCTGATGAGTAATCTTAAACCGACATTACCCGGGTTAGATGGATTTTATATGGCAGGACAGTGGCTCGCTCCGGGAGGCGGACTCCCTCCTGCCGGCCAGACCGGGAAATGGGCGATACAACTTATCTGTAAAAAAGAAAAGAAATCATTCACTGTCAAATGACTTATCATCAGGCAGAAAATAACATATAAACAATTAATCTACAATTTATGAAAAATCTGTTTGTATTTCTTCCGTTGTTTCTTCTATCAATAAGTACCTATGCACAAAAGAGAGAGATTATTTATCTATGGCCCGGTAAGGTACCCGGAGAACTTAAAGAGAAACAACCTCCTGTTATTGATACTTCAAAAAATGATAAAATACTGAGATTTGATGAAGTGACAAATCCGGCAATTGAAGTTTTTCTTCCTGATAAGGCAATAAATAACGGATCTGCAGTAATTGTTTGCCCGGGAGGAGGATACAATATCCTTGCTTATGACCTGGAAGGAACCGAGATTGCCGGTTGGCTCAACAGGCTTGGATTTACAGCATTTGTTCTCCAATACAGGATCCCTGATAAAAAAGAAGGCGCTTTACAGGATGTTCAGCGCGCAATGAGAATTGTCAGAAATAGCTCGCAAAAATGGAATATTTATCCAGAAAAAATCGGCGTGATGGGATTCTCAGCAGGAGGCAGCCTCAGTGCAAGAGCAAGCACACTTTTTAATAAAAAAACTTATCCACCTGTCGATAAATCTGACAGTCTGTCCTGCAGACCTTCCTTCACGATGCTGATCTACCCTGCTTACCTCGATCAGGGTCCAAACTTAACACTTACACCCGAATTGGAGTTAAGTAAAGAAGTACCGCCGATATTTATATTCCAGACAGCAGATGACCCTTATGGAAACAGCGCCCTTGTAATGGCAGGGGCTCTCAGAAATGCAAAACTTCCTGTTGAATTGCACTTTCTTTCCACAGGCGGACACGGTTATGGTTTGAGACCGGGTAAAATTGCCGCAGAGACATGGCCCCTTCTTGCTGAAAAATGGATGGGCGTTGTTCTGAAAAAAAAGTAATCGGGGTGATGACTCCGTAAAGAATCGATAATGACAATAAAAGCAACAAAGAAGTACACAACAATTTTTAAGATGCTCATAAGGGAATGGAAGAATTAGTCCCGATACTTCTTTCGAAATAAATTTCTTGATGAAAACCAACGGTTGAGAATGATAAAAATTATCGATGATATATTGAAGGAACACCTGCTTCCGGCAGAAAATTACATCTTCGGTTTCGCCGATCTGACGGGATTACTGCAAAACAAGTTCGATGGATTCAATTATGGAATTTCAATTGGACGTAAACTTGATTATGAAATTGTCGATAAAGTAATTAATGGCCCTACTCCTGAATACTATTCACATTACAGGCAGATCAATAAGGATCTCAGTTTATTAACAAAAAAAATATCTGACGATCTTAATAAAAATGATATTGAGACATTAAAGATCGATCCTACTGTTTCAACCTCTGAACTTGACTCAGTTTATTCTAAAACCCTTCGTACAGATCTTTCTCATAAAATGGTTGCTACAAGAGCAGGTCTGGGTTGGATAGGGAAAACTGACCTATTCATCTCCAGAGAATTCGGCCCCAGACTTCGTCTTGTTTCAATTCTATTGAAAACTCCTGTAAAATCAAAATCGAAACCTATTGATATAAGCCGGTGCGGGAACTGCAATATCTGTGTTGATATTTGTCCTTCAAAGGCAGCGAACGGAAAACTCTGGGATATAACAGTCGACAGGGAAGAGTTTTATGATCCATGGAAATGCCGGAACCAATGTGCCGAATTTGGAAGTAACAGACTTGGATTGGATGTACGTATTTGCGGCATTTGTGTTGCTGCATGTCCCATTCGTTATGAATACAGAAGCTGAAATAAATCAGGCTTATGAAGATTATAATAATGGTAAATTTGGTTATCTTGAAGACTGATTTTTAATAATTCAATTACTATGGCACAACTTATTAAATCGCCGTCAATAATAAAAGCTGCCGGCAACAAGGAAAAAATCATTAAGGAATTTTTCGGACACGTGAACAGCAAAACATCTGAAGTCAGTATTGCACACATGAAGAGCCCGGAGGGTTGGTCTGAACCCGGACAATCTCCAAAATTCAATGAATATACACTAGTACTGAAAGGCAAACTCAGTATTACTACTAAAAATGAAGAATTCGAGGTGTCTGAAGGTCAGGGAATTATGACTGAAAAAGATGAATGGGTCAGGTATAGTACTCCTTTTGAAGGTGGCGCCGAATATATTGCTGTCTGCCTTCCTGCATTTTCACCTGAATTAGTCCACAGAGATGACTTGAATTATTATTAAATATAATTCCTCAGGAAATTTCCCCGCAGATCTCGCTGATTTTCGCAGATATATCATTTGAATCTGCGCTGATCTGGCCAATCTGCGGGAAATAAAAAATAATCATACATCACCTTACCTGATACAAGTCATCATTCTCATCCCTAAAAAGCAGTACATTTGAAAAAACTCAAATGGAAACAAAAATAATAAGTCCTTCATGTATGGTTACAATGAGGCTGGTTAAAAGCGAAGACCTGAATCATCATGGGACGCTCTTTGCCGGTCGTACGGCTGAATGGTTTGTTGAATCAGGTTTTATTGCAGCAGCATCACTATTAAACCCACAAAACATTGTATGCCTGAAGATTCACGGGATGTTCTTCACAAAACCTGCCATATCAGGCGATGTTCTTAAGTTCTCATCCAAGGTGGTTTTTGCTGGCAGAACAAGTCTTGTATCATATATCCATGTTGAAAATAATGGGGCAGAAAAACCATTAGTCGATGGTTTTGTCACTTTTATTCACGTTAATGAAAACACCAGACCCTCTCCTCACTTCCTCGAAATAAATCCTGTAACCGAGGAAGACAAATATCTATACGAAGCTGCTAAAAACCTGCGTACGAAATAGTCAGGATTTCTTCCCATTGCGTTTTGCTTTGATTATAAGGTAAACAACAAATATCACACCTATACCCACCAGAATATGCCCTAAGTATGGGAATATCTGTTCCCTGACAGCATATAAATAGAAACCAATTATCGCGAGTATTATATTCCAGATCCCTGCTCCAATAAATGTAAATAGCATAAAATCGCGGAAACTCATTCTGGCCAATCCTGCAGGAATCGAGATAAGGTGACGGATACCCGGAACCAGACGACCGATAAAAGTGGATGTTTTCCCATTCCTGATAAAATATTCCTCAGCATGCATGACTTTTTCTTCCGATAAAAGGCACATTCTCCCAAGTCTTGAACCTGCAAATTTGTAAACAATAGGACGTCCAAGATAATATGCAAGAGTATAATTTATTAATGAACCTGTCAGAGCTCCGATGGTTCCTGAAATAACTACAATAAAAACATTCAGATCCCCCTGTCCGGCTTTATAAGCAGCAAAAGGAATTACCACTTCTGAGGGCAGAGGTAGAAAAGTGCTCTCAATTAACATCAGAAGGGCGATTGTGAAATAATTAAGATTGGCCATATACCAATCGAAAAGTGTTTGAAAAAATCCCATATTCTAATTCCTGTAATTTAATGTAAAACATTAACCCGGAACGGTTCAACGGCAATATTAATCTTTTTAGATGTTAATGCCAACACTTTTATCGTTTGAGAGATCTGATTTTTCGCAAAGAACGGAAAGTCCAATATAATAGGATTCCTCAGTGGCTCTCTGTGTAACTAAAAAGTATTTGCTAACTTTGGTTTTAATAAATAAAATCTGAAAATTTATATATTCTTGTATGGAAAACTTGCAGACAACCTATTTAGGGTTACAGCTCAGGAATCCGCTAATTGCCGGAAGCTGCGGACTTACGAATTCAGTATCAAATATCAAGGAACTGGCAAAAAAAGGTGTAGGTGCAATTGTTATCAAATCGCTCTTTGAAGAACAGATACAGATTGAAGCCGAAAAAGTAATAAAAAATGACACCGATGGCGTTAGTACATTCAGCCATGCTCCCGATACTATACTAAGCAAAAGAATTTATGA
>PMNJ01000233.1 GCA_003162595.1 Bacteroidales bacterium
GTAGTTATCATATTTGCCATTAATGTCTTTTTACACAGACCTGTCCTGGAATCATTTCTTTTTTCACTGGCACTTGCAGTAGGGCTGACTCCACAGTTATTACCGGCAATTATCAGTATAAACCTGGCACATGGTGCAAAAAAAATGGCTCAGAAGAAAGTGATCGTTAAAAGGCTTACTTCTATAGAAAACTTTGGAAGCATGAATGTTATCTGTTCCGATAAAACCGGTACTCTCACTGAAGGATCTGTACAGGTAGAATCGGCGATGGATGTAAACGGAGAGGCGAATGAAAAAGTTTTTCTGTTTGCTTATCTCAATGCTTTTTATGAAACAGGATTTACTAATCCTATTGATCAGGCCATTCTTAATTATCGGAAGATTGACCTTTCGGGCTACCGGAAACAGGATGAAATTCCATATGATTTTCTTCGAAAACGTCTCAGTATATATGTAACACAAGGGGATGCTCATTTAATGGTAACAAAAGGTGCATTGGATAATATTCTTGAAGTATGTTCAAAAGTGGAAACTAAAGAAGGAAATATTGTTGACATTGCATCAACAAAGGATAAGATTCAGAAACACTTTGAAGAATTCAGCAACAATGGTTTTCGCACTTTAGGCATTGCCTATAAAAATTTGCCGGAGGATATGCCGATTAACAAAAGCGATGAAAAGGATATGACATTCATAGGTTTTCTTACGCTCTTTGACCCTCCAAAAGCAAACATCCTTGATACGATTGCCAGGCTGAAGAGTCTTGGAGTTTCACTTAAAATCATTACCGGTGATAACCGCCTTGTCGCAGCCAGCATCAGCAAAAAGATGGGTCTGTCGGATACTAAGATAATAAGCGGTCCTGAGCTTCGTCAGATGAGCGATGGCGCTCTGCTCAGAAGCGTCGGTTCAGTGAATGTTTTTGCAGAAATAGAACCCAACCAGAAAGAACGGATTATAATCGCATTGAGAAAGGCTGGAAATGTTGTAGGATACATGGGAGATGGTATCAATGACGCATCTGCCCTTCATGCGGCCGATGTGGGAATTTCGGTGGATACTGCTGCAGATGTTGCCAAAGATGCAGCTGATATCGTGCTGCTTGAAAAAGATCTGGGAGTCCTGGTTGAAGGTGTGAGAGAAGGACGAACAACATTTGCCAATACCCTAAAATATGTCTTCATGGCCACAAGCGCTAATTTCGGGAACATGTTCAGCATGGCGGGAGTATCGCTGTTTATTCCATTCCTCCCATTGCTTCCCAAACAAATCCTGCTCACCAACCTTCTGACCGACTTCCCCGAAATGACAATTGCCACAGACAGCGTTGATGAGCAAATGATTGACTATCCACGGCGATGGGACATTAAGGCTATCCGAAAGTTTATGATCACCTTCGGACTGGTAAGTTCTTTCTTCGATTACCTGACATTTGGCCTGCTATTGCTTATTCTACATATAAACGAGGGTCAGTTCAGAACCGGTTGGTTTCTTGAATCCGTAATCTCGGCATCAATGATAGTTCTTGTTATCAGGAGCAGAAAACCATTTTTCAGAAGCAGACCCGGGAAATATCTGTTAATAGCAACATTATCGATTGCTGTAATCACGCTGGTCTTCCCATTCACCCCGCTCGGAAATATATTCGGATTCAGCCCCCTCGCTCTTTCAACCTATTTACTCTTATTACTTATTGTTGTTTTATATATTCTTGCTGCAGAAATTACCAAAAGAATTTTTTACAGGAAGGTTAAATTTTGAAATTCTCAACCTGATGATTTAAGAATTATATGGATGAATAGTTCGGGTATAAATCCGAATTATTGATAATTAAAGCATTATACAGATTATAATATGTACTTTGCCCAAAATTAAAATCAAAATTATGAGTACAGGAACAGTAAAATTTTTTAATAACTCCAAGGGATTTGGATTTATCAAGGACAGTGCATCAGAAAAAGAATACTTTGTGCACGTATCGGGGCTTAATGATGAGGTCAGAGAAAATGATGAAGTAACCTTTGATCTTCAGGAAGGGAAAAAGGGATTAAATGCCGTAAATGTTAAACTGGTGTAATTTAAGTATTATATAAGACATTTATTGTTAAAGGTCCTGCTCTAAGCAGGGCCTTTTTTTATGTTATAAACTCCAATTATTTAATATCAATATTCCGGTGCGCTGCACCTCTGCCTTTTACATCAACAAATTACCTGCAAATATTACGGTGCTCCGCACCTTTAGGTTGATGGAACCTCATCTCTGTTTGTTGCTCTGATTCATTGATTCCCGGAGAATTATATAATTTATTACAGTTAATGCCTGTGGACAGCGGGGATGCATTCGCAGGAATATAATGCAGCAGAACTGCAAAATATTTGTAGAAATATATTTGAAGAACATGACCAAAGGTGCAGAGCACTGCAATATTCTTTTGGTTATTCATAAAAACATAGCACAACGATGCCATGAAACACACAATTTTAAAAATCAATCTTCATTAATCGAGTATTTCCTTATCTATTTATTATAAAGAGTTCACAAACAAGAATATGTAAATAATATAACATTTATTAAGAATTGTGTAACTCTTTTGCTTCAGGCATCTTTTATCTTTCAACAATATTATAATAAAAAAATATTATGAAAAAAGCCGGAATCATTATTGTAATACTTGGGTTAGCATTAACCATTTTTACGGCTATTACATTTTTTACAAGGGAGAAAGTAGTTGATATCGGAAGCCTTAAAATTACCGCAAACAAACCGCATCATCTCAGCTGGTCGCCTCTTGTTGGTATAGCCGTAATGGGAGCCGGCGGAGTTGTTATATTGATCTCTTCTAAAAAGTAGTTAACCCGATAAGACGGTCAATTTGCCATAACGCCTCTAGGCTTAATAACTGTATCGGCAATGCTGCCGGAGTTATTATATGGCTTAAGAAACAGACATTCTTAGTCTCCCACTCTTCTCTTTTTTTTACTATGCCTTTCACCTAAGATAGACAATAAATTATTTGTCTTTATGCCGTTCCGCCACTGAACCGTTTGGCCGTTACGTCTTTGTGCCCTTATGCCTTTATGCCGTTCCGCCGTTATACGTGAATGATGTAACTTATTTCCAAAGTTATGTAATAGATGCCGGAATTAATAGTCTCACCTTTGTCTTGTGAAATTTCTTTCACTACTA
>PMNJ01000290.1 GCA_003162595.1 Bacteroidales bacterium
TTGTAATGCTTCAGAATACCTGTTACTGACTTCTGAAGGAAGATCTTTAATATTCTGTCTAGAAAGTATCAGGGCAGTTGGAGTTTTTTTATTTTCAAGCGCCATTTTCCAGGCGACAGTTGTTTCGGCTGAATCTGCCGGCCGTAAAACAACCATGCTGTTCTCCCCATGATGGTTTTTAAGATGTTCCATAAGTCTCAACTGAGCTTCCTGTTCAACAGGTTGGTGTGTAGGTCCGTCTTCCCCAACGCGGAATGCATCATGAGTCCAGATGTATTTCACCGGTAATTCCATAAGACAGGCAAGCCTTACTGCCGGTTTCATATAATCTGAAAAAACAAAGAATGTCCCGCATGCCGGTATAATACCACCATGAAGAGCCATTCCATTTATCACTGCTGCCATTGTCAGTTCTGAAACGCCTGTCTGAAGAAAAGCCCCTGTGAAATCACCCCTGGTAAAAGCGTGAGTATTTTTCAGGAATCCGTCCGTTTTATCGGAGTTTGACAGGTCGGCTGAAGCGACAATCATATTTNNAAATCAATCTCAGGCACTTCCAATGAATAAAAGGAATTAAGTTTTTTATCCAGCTCCCTGTTTTTGTCAGCCCATTCATCTTTTGCCTTTCTCCATTCAGAAGCCGATTTTTTTCTGGTCCCAAGTACTTTATTATAATATTCACGAACTTCTTCAAAGATTTCAAAGGGATCTGAAATATTGCCTCCAAGATTAATAAGTGACTTTTCAAAAGAACCACCAGCCTCACTTACAGGCATTCCGTGCGTTGAGGTTTTCCTTTCAAAGCTCTTTCCTTCATTATCAAGAAGTCCTTTACCCATTATTGTCTTCCCTATAATAATCGTTGGTTTATTTTTTTGATTGACGGCCGAAGTAAGTGCCATTCTGATCTGGTTCTGATCATTTCCGTCAATCTTAATGACATTCCATCCCCATGCTGTGTATTTCATGCCGGTGTCTTCGACTGTTACAGCTTTGGTTTCAGTTGAAAGCTGGATATCATTTGAATCGTAAAACATGATCAGGTTACCAAGACCAAGAAAACCGGCCAGCCTGCCTGCTCCCTGTGAAATCTCTTCCTGAACACCCCCATCTGAAATGTAGGTAAATATCTTATGAGAAAACAGTTCCCCGAACCTTGCCACAAGAAACCGCTCAGCAATTGCTGCTCCAACAGCCATCGTATGGCCTTGTCCCAGTGGACCTGATGTATTTTCAATTCCTTTCAATATATTGAGTTCGGGATGACCCGGTGTCTTGCTTCCCCACTGGCGGAAATTTTTTAGTTCCCCGATAGTAAAATGACCGGTCAGGGTAAGTACTGAATATAACATCGGCGACATATGTCCGGGATCGAGAAAGAACCTGTCACGATTTATCCACGAAGGATCATCCGGATTGAAATTCAGGAACTCTGAAAAAAGAATATGGATAAAATCCGCGCCACCCATTGCACCTCCAGGATGCCCTGATTTGGCTTTTTCCACCATTGCCATCGCAAGAATACGAATGTTATCAGCAGCTCTTTGATTGATATCAATATTCATCTAAGTTGAAATTAAAGTTTGTTTCAAGATTGACAAAAATAGGATTATTCAACGAATTTAAAAAACAAATCAGGTTACTACTCAGGCTTTCAAAAATCAATATAAAATGGCAGCAGACTAAAAGAATCAAAAAATTGTCAGAGTGAGATTTAAGATTTGATAACTTTTCGTACATTTAACCTGAAAAGTCTAAAATGTCTGACATATGGAGTCAAAATTGAGTGCATTAATCGTCGATGATGAAGATAATGCCAGAATATTACTTACCAAACTACTTGAAGAATCTCTTTTATTTGAAGATATCAGATTGGCTCAATCGGTAGACACGGCTTATACTGAAATGATCCGATTTGAACCCGATATCATCTTTCTCGATATTAAAATGCCCGGAAAAGATGGTTTTGCATTCATTCAGGATCTGCCTCAGGGGTATAAATTACAGAAAATTGTTTTTGTGACAGCCTATGATCAGTATGCTATTAAAGCAATTAAAAACCAGGCCTTCGATTACCTTCTTAAACCAGTGAACCGTTTGGAATTGAACCAATGTCTGTCAAGGTTTATCGAGAAGAAAAATGAAAGTAATAAGATTGAACAACCTTTAAAAATTAATGAAACACATGAACGTTTGGCAAGAATAAGGGTCAACACGAGGACAGGAACTTTATTTATTAATCCTGCTGATATATTATTTTGTAAAGCCGAAGGAAACTATACATCAGTATGTACGGGGAAGAAATATCATCTTTGTTCAATGAACCTTGGAAAAGTGGAAGAACTGCTTCCTAAGAATGGGTTTATCAGAATTGGACGTTCATATATTATTAATTTTGAATATATTACAATGCTGGATCGAAAAGAATGCACTATCATGCTTGTGAGAAATTCAGAATCAGTAAGTGTAAAAATACCAAGGCAGCATCTGAAGGATCTTGATATTATNNACAAAGTTCCGGTTGCAGGTTGAACCTGTTGATAAAAACTCTTCAATCAATGTTTATGCTGATTTGAATTCAGACACCATTTCGGAAGTTATCCGTTCAGGAAAAGGAGTTCCATATTTCAATATTCTTATACTGGATAATAATATGCGGGTATACGATCAGTGGAACTTACAGGATAGCATGGACCTGGATATGTCTGACTTTTTCTTCGGGAATTATGATCATGACCGCTATAAAGAAATTTATGTCTTCACGTACAAGGACGATTCACTATTTCTTAATATTAATGAGTTTTTTGATCCTTCAGGAACAAAATTAGATCGTATATACCTTACAAAAATCAGAGTTGTAAATAAGAAAGTAACCTCTATGATATGGCCGGCAGGTTTTTTCGATACGAATGGTGATGGAAAAGATGAACTTTTCTTCAGCATTCAAACAGGTTTTGGTGTCGAACCACGACGGCTTTATTCATTTGATATTGCTCACAGGGAATTGAAAACAAGTCAGCTGACCGGTGTGATCTGTCAGTTTCCAAGGATGGTTGATTCTGATGGAGATGGCAGACCGGAAATTTTTGGATTAATGGGTGCATCAGGAAATTCCAAAACATGGTTCCCTTTTAGTGACTGGAGTACATGGTTAATGGTATTTAATGACAGTTTAAAACTTAAGTTTCCACCTGTTGAGTTCCCAGGGCTTACAAATATTTTGGAAATAAACTCTTATACAAAAGACGGATTTAAGGGATATGTAGTATCACATAACACAGGGTCGGCTGATACAAATGTGATTAAGCCGAGAATAATGTTTTATTCGTTGGATGGGAAAAAAATCAGAGAACGTCTTTTCAGCGATTTAGGCCTTAATACCTATACACGGATGGTGGTTTTGAAAAACAGGAATACGGACAGGATATATCTTTTAGGCAAAGAATTTCTTGAACTCAATGATCAGCTGGGAGTTATAAATAAAGCTAAATCTCCATTCAATTCATCATTCGACAATTCCTACATTGAAGACATCAATTTTGATGGTGAAGATGAATTGCTTGTTTATTCTTTAAGTGAAGAAAAACTGGTAATATTTAATGCAGATTTAAAAAAAATTGCTGAGACCAAACTTAAAGGGACTGAAAGAATGTTCAGGTTTTCTCATTATTCATCAAAGGAACATGAAAAGAAAATATTTTTAAATGCAGGAGGGGGCTACGGTTACTTTCTAAAGTTAAAAAGAAACAACTATTATTACCTCGGGTATCTGGCATATCCGGGCATTTATCTGTTATTCCTTTTGTTTATAATTCTGATAAAAAGAATAGATACTATGCAGGTAGTTCAAAAAGAGAGTCTAAACCGCAGACTGGTGACGCTTCAATTACAGGGAATTAAGTCACAGCTGGATCCTCACTTTACATTCAATACTCTTAATTCAATCGCTTCCCTGATATACCTTGAGGATCGTCATTTAGCTTATGACTATATGAATAAGTTTACGCAGTTGCTCAGGGGTCTCATTAATGATGCCAACAGGATCTACCGTAGCCTTGGAGAAGAACTGGAGTTTGTAATCACATACCTTGATCTGGAAAAGCTCAGGTTTGGAGATAAATTTAATTATGAGATAATTATAGGGGAAGGTGTCAGTCAGAGAGAACAGGTTCCTAAACTTGTCTTACATACATTTGCAGAGAATTCTATTAAACATGGAATAATGTCAAAAACTGGAGGAGGACTTTTGAAAATAAGGGCTGAGAAGGATAAGGACTATCTGATTCTATCTGTTGAAGATAATGGGATAGGAAGAGCAAAAGCTGAAGGCCAGTCTGCATCTACAGGTAAAGGACTGAAGCTTACGGGGGAATTCTATAATATCTTAAACCAGATAAATAAAAGGCCAATAAAACACTTCATTATTGATCTTCATAGCGAAAACGGCGATTCTTTGGGTACAAGGGTGGAAGTGTGGGTGCCTATGGATTAGACAGAGCATGATAAAAGACAAACGTAAAAAGTACAGGGGAAAGTTTAATCACAACCATGGAGGTCTTTCTGGCAAAAATTTCCGAAATTCCATTAAAAGTTTATTTTCATAACTGCCTGAATATAACCCACGACTAAATTTCCCAAGACCTTCGTTAATAAAAAGTTCCCATGATTTATCTTCTTTCCCTGGTATGATCGGATAGAAAAGTATTCCATTATCCCGGGCAGCATTCATGTCCCCAATTGCATCACCTATCATAAGGATATTATTGTCGGGATATTTGTCTTTTCCTGCCAATGCCAGATGCTCTGTTTTAGTCCCATGTTCCTGACCTGCTATCACTTTGACATATTTTTTCATATCATGCTCTTCCCATTCACGTTCAAGAGCCTCAAGAGGTGTTTGAGAAACTATGATAAGATCAGCACATGCAGACATCTTTTCTATTGCCTGTTTTGCATGCGGGAAAGGCGGGATATTTCTGAGCATTTCCGAAATATCTTTATTGACAGCTTCAGTCCACCTCACCACTTTTCCAAGATCGGGATCATAATTTGACTCAAAATATTTGCGGAGATTGGCATTGCTCAGTTTTGTTTCGGCCTTTACCCACCTTTTAAGAGAGCTCAGATCAGCCAATTTGAAACCTTTATCCCTGATTTCTTTTCGCTCATGCAGCAGGTCAAAGACCTTTATTATTGAAGTAAACCTGTTACCTCCTCTGTATATTGAATAAAGATTAACAAATTCCCAGGTCTCCTGCAATATTTTGGAAATTTCAAACAGATCGAAATATTTTAATGCATTTGGTATGAAGAATTTCTTCTGCTTGACCTCCATTGAATCAAATACACATCCGTCCGAATCGATTCCGATAAAGAATTCGTGAGATGGTTTCATGTTTTCTAAACTTGACTGGTAATCCACTTGCTAAATAATTTATTTGTCCGGTAAAATAATAAAGAAATGTAGAGACGCCAAAATTGGTAACTTTTGGAGACATTCAATTTGGACGTTTCAACTTCTGTTTACCTCCTTGCTACACACCCACCATTGCGCCTTTATGCCATTATGCCTTTACGCCTTTCTTTAGTTTCATTCTAAATTATAAACTATGACATTTGTAAGTTTTTTTTAGAAAGTATTGTTATTAATTTAACAGAACTTTTTTTAATGCAGCAATCAATTACTTTAATATTATTAATTACCTAAAAATCAAACAAATATGTATCAAGTAGGAAATCTAGTTAAGGAATTGTCCGACAAACATGGTCATGCCAGGGAGAGCCTGATGCCAATTCTTCAGGGGATTGTACAAAAACACAATTACCTGACTGATGAGGCAATGGTCGAAGTTGCGAGAGAACTCGATATTTCGGCTGCTGAAGTTTACGGAACAGCTTCATTTTATACTTTTCTCGACACTCAGGTGAAAGGTAAGTATGTTATAAGGGTTTGTAAAACAATTACATGCTCGATGAAAGGGAAAAGCGATATTATTCATACGCTTGAGGAGATTCTTAAGATTAAAGTTGGAGAAACAACTACTGATAAACAATTCAGCCTCATTGAAACAAACTGTATCGGATGGTGCCATAAAGCTCCGGCTATTTTAATAAATGAAATGCCTTATACAGAGCTGACACCTGAAAAGGTGAGTGAGATTATTGAAGATTATATGAATAAATAAATATCCGGTAAAATAATGGAAAATAAAGTATTAACTAAGGTAGACCTGATATTCGAAAAAATCGATTCGAAAGAGACTATGGCAAAAGCGTTTGCAATGAGTAGTGATGAGATAATTCAAAGTATGCTTGATTCGGGTCTCAAAGGTCGGGGAGGTGCAGGCTTTCCAACTGGTTTGAAGTGGAAATATACAGCGGCCGAAAAAGACCCAGATAAATATATAGTTTGTAACGCTGACGAGGGAGAACCCGGAACTTTCAAAGATCGTGAGATNNGAGTACAGGATGGGAAGCGGAGCCTATATCTGCGGTGAAGAAAGTGCGCTATTCGAATCAATTGAAGGAAAGCGCGGCGAACCCAGAAATAAACCTCCGTATCCGACAGTATCGGGTGTCTTCGAGAAACCAACCTCTATCAACAATGTCGAAACTCTTGTTACCGCTATGATGATTATTCAGCATGGTGCTAAAAACTTCATCCGGTATGGTACAAAAGATTCAAGAGGATCAAAAGTGTTTTCAATATCAGGTGATACTCCAACTCCCGGCATATTTGAACTTGAGCTCGGAATGACAGTCCAGCAGTTTGTCAATGAATTTGGTGACGGTGATACAAAAGCTGTTCAGGTTGGTGGCGCTTCAGGTTTCTGCGTACCAAGGAAGAAATTTGCTGAAACGATAATCGGTTTTGAAGGAGTGCCTACCGGCGGATCTATGAAGCTTTTCAACAGTTCACGATCAATGTATAATGTTCTTCATAATTACCTTGATTTCTTTACCGAGGAATCATGTGGTCAATGCACTCCGTGCAGGGTAGGATGCCAGCAATTGCTTAAGGGTATTGAGAAAGTCAAGAAAGGCGAAGCAAAATCCACCTATCTTAATGAACTTGTGAAATTGGCAGATACAATGAAGATCGCTGCTAAATGTGGTCTTGGACAATCAGTCGGGAACGCATTTAAATCTATAGTTGGAAATTTTAAGGAAGAGATCATCTATTAATCAATCAATCAAAAACGAAGAATCATGATAAATCTACTTATAAATGACCAGAAGGTCTCGGTTCAGGAAGGAACAACAGTTCTTGCTGCTGCAAAGAAACTGAAAATAAACATTCCTACTCTTTGTAACCATGATGACCTCTGCGTTGCTGGTAACTGCCGTGTATGCCTTGTTGAACAAAAAGGAGCAAGGACTCTTATAGCTTCTTGTGCAACTCCTGCTGCCGAAGGAATGGAAATACATACCAACACTTTGAAAGTTCGAAATGCACGTAAGCATATAGTCGAACTTCTTCTTTCAGAACATAGGTCAGATTGCACAAAATGTTATAAAAACCAGAATTGTGAACTTCAATCCCTGGCAAACGATTATGCTTTCGGCGACCATGTTTTTCTCGACCTTGTTGAAGATAAAAAATATAATATTGACCGATCTTCTCCGTCATTTGTAAAGGACGACAGCAAATGTATACGTTGCCAACGCTGTGTTAGAACCTGTTCTCAATTGCAGTATATATCTGCTATTGCCGTAGCAAACAAAGGTGCTCATCAGAAAATTTCATCATTCCACGACCGGCCAATGAGCCAGGTTGTATGCACTAACTGCGGACAATGTGTAAACCGATGCCCTACCGGAGCACTGGTTGAAAAAACATACATCGACCAGGTTTGGGATGCAAT
>PMNJ01000193.1 GCA_003162595.1 Bacteroidales bacterium
CCGTAGGAGAGGGAAAGAGAATAGTTTTTGATAAAGATCTTATAATTTATCTGCTCGCTCCCAAGTACGTCAGCAATGATAAAAGGCAGGTCTTCTGTGGTCATATTCTCTTTTTTATCACCAAGCTCAATGACTCTTTGAGTCACTTTAGTTAGTGATTCCGGATTAAGGAACAACCCGAACTCTTCAAGGTTTTTCCTGATCGTTGCTTTTCCCGATTGTTTCCCAAGGGCATATTTTCTTTTTCTTCCGAATCTTTCAGGTAGTAAGCTATTATAATAGAGGTTGTCTTTACTATCTCCGTCAGCATGAACTCCTGATGTTTGAGTAAAAACATTTTCACCAATCACCGGTTTATTCACTGGTATCCGGATTCCGCTGAATGTCTCAACTATTTTACTTGCTTTGGTTATTTCAAACTCATTTATCCCGGTCTCTGTTTTAGTAAGATCACGAAGAACACCAATTACGCTTGAAAGTGGTGCATTCCCGGCTCTTTCTCCGAGCCCGTTTATAGTAGTATGAATACCTTTTATACCTGCTTTTACTGCTGAAAAGACATTGGCAACTGCCAGATCATAATCATTATGTGCATGAAAATCAAAGTGAAGTGAAGGATACCGGTCAATAACTATTTTACAGAAATTAAAGGTCTGTTCCGGATTAAGGATACCCAGAGTATCGGGAAGCATGAATCTCTGGATGTTTTCATCTTTAAGAGAATCCAGTAGATAATAAACATATTCTTCAGAATGTATCATACCGTTTGACCAGTCTTCGAGATAAATATTTACCTCCATATCCCTGCATTCAGCTTTTCTGAGTATATCTTTAATATCACTCACATGCTGGTCAGGTGTCTTTCTCAATTGTTTCTCGAGATGCCGTAGTGAACCTTTACAAAGAAGATTGATGACCTTTCCTCCTGCATCCGCTATCCACTTTATGGAAATATCTCCGTCGACAAATCCCAGAACTTCAATTTTTCTCTGGAGATTATTATGCCGGGCCCAGTTGGTTATTTGTTTGATAGCCTCAAATTCTCCGGAAGAAACACGTGCAGAAGCCACTTCAATACGGTCTACTTTAAGATCCTTAAGGAGGAGCTTGGCCACATGGAGCTTTTCAAGTGGTGAATAAGACACTCCCTGGGTCTGTTCTCCATCCCTGAGGGTTGTATCCATTATTTCAACTCTCATTTTGCAAGGCTTTTATTGTTTTCATAACCGGTTATCAGATTTTTCATATTCAATAAAAAGTCAATATCGTCCAGTCCTTTAAGAAGACAATCCTTCTTGTAAGGATTGATAGCGAATTTTACAGAATCTCCTGTTGATAAGATTGTAAAGGTCTGTTTTTCAAGATCAATTTTAACTTTTGTGTTCGGCTTATTTTGAACCAGTGTGGTTAGTTTTTTCAGAAGATCATCAGAAATTACTATTGGAAGGAGGCCGTTATTAAGTGCATTGTTCATGAAAATATCGGCAAAAAAACTTGATACCACAGCTCTGAAGCCATAATCAAAAATAGCCCATACAGCATGTTCCCGGCTCGATCCGCTTCCAAAATTTTTACCGGTTACAAGTACTTTTCCGGAGAAATCCGGATTATTCAGAACAAACTCACTGTTTTTCTCTCCTGTTTTTGCATATCTCCAATCGCAGAAAAGATTATCTCCGAATCCCAGTCTTGAAGTTGCACTTAAAAATCTTGCCGGGATAATCTGGTCAGTATCAACGTTTTCGAACGGAAGAGGGACGCAGGTTGACTCAAGAATATCAAACTTAACTTTTGCCATATATGATTATTTTTTAACTTTTTGTTCTTTGTTTATAAATACCCTTGGATCTGTTATTCTCCCTGTTATTGCTGCAGCAGCTGCTGTAAACGGACTGGCAAGCAAGGTCCGGGCACCTGGCCCCTGCCTCCCTTCAAAGTTTCTGTTCGAAGTTGAAACAGCATATTTACCCTGGGGTATTTTATCTTCGTTCATAGCCAGACATGATGAACATCCTGGCTGCCTTACCTCGAAGCCTGCACTTTTATAAAGTTCTGTCAGCCCCTCGGCTGCCATCTGTTCTTCCACCTTTTTCGAACCAGGTACGATCAACGCGGTAATATTATCCGCTTTTTTTCTTCCATTTATAACCTGTGCAAATGCCCTGAAATCCTCAATTCTGCCATTTGTGCAGCTTCCTAAAAAAACATAATCTACAGGATGCCCGAGCAATTTCATTCCGGGTTTAAAACCCATATAATCAAGCGATTTTAAAAAAGAGGATGAGGCTTTATTGCCATTCTCATCTGAAAGCGGAATTGAATCATCGATTGCCATTCCCATGCCAGGGTTTGTACCATAAGTGATCATAGGTTTTATTAAACCGGCATCAAATTTCAGATCCCTGTCAAAGACGGCATCACTATCGCTTCGCAGCTTTCTCCATTCATTGATTGATGATTTTAGATCATCAATTCCGGGAATTGCAGGAAGCTTTCTAAGGTATTCAAATGTTGTTTCGTCGGGGGTTATCAGACCACCCCTGGCACCCATTTCGATACTCATATTGCAGATTGTCATCCTGCCCTCCATGCTGAGACTTCTGATAACAGATCCGCAATACTCAACGAAATATCCTGTTGCTCCGCTTGCTGAGATCTCGGATATGATATACATTATTATATCTTTGGAAGTCACTCCTTTCTGAAGTTCCCCATCGACAGTGATCCTCATTTTCCTTGGTTTTGGCTGAAGAATACACTGCGTGGCAAGTACCATCTCAACCTCGCTGGTTCCGATGCCAAATGCAATTGTACCAAACGCGCCATGGGTCGATGTATGACTATCTCCACACACAATTGTTATTCCGGGCAGAGTGTATCCAAGCTCAGGACCAATAACATGGACAATACCATTTTTCGGGTGGTTAAGACCATATAATTCGATACCATACTTTTGGCAATTCTCGGTCAGTTTTTCAACCTGATTTCTTGATAACTCATCCTTTATCGGAAGATGCTGATTCTTAGTGGGTATGTTATGGTCAGCAGTAGCTATGGTTTTGCCGGGTCTGAATACCGGAATTCCCCTTTCTTTCAAACCATTAAAAGCCTGAGGACTGGTAACTTCATGTATGTAATGCCTGTCGATGTAAAGAACATCCGGACCATTTTCAATGGATCGAACTACATGGCTGTCCCAGATTTTGTCGAAAAGTGTTTTTGACTTCATATAGAATATTTTTCTTTTCTCTGTGTCTCTCTGTGTCTTCTCTGTGTCTCTCTGTGTAACTAAAAATTAAGAACTTACACAACTTGTCCCGCTTAGGCGGGAGAGATCACAGAGGTACCACAGAGTTGCACAGAGGGTTTATTTAATTTTTGAAAGAGCATCAATAAAAGCCTCAACTGAAGCGGTAATTATATCGGTATTTGCAGAGAAACCATAATAGATTTTTCCCTGGTGTTCTACTTGTATGTGTACCTTGCCCAGGTCGTCACTTCCTTTTGTAATTGCCTGAATCAGAAATTCTTCGAGATGCACTGTTTTACTGATCAGCTGTTTGACAGCTGTGAACGCCGCATCGATTGGTCCGTTGCCGGAAGCTGTCGAGAAGTGCACTTCACCATTCATCTTCACGCCAACAGTAGCAACCGGAATTAATGATTTTCCACAAGAAACCTGAAGAAGATCGAGTTTAAGCGATTTTTCCCCCTGGAAAACGACACCGGCTAGTATTCTTATATCTTCATCATTGATCTCTTTTTTCTTGTCGGCGAGCAGAAGGAAACGATGATAAATATCATCAATTTCCTCCTTCCCAAAGTTGAATCCGAGCAATTCCAGACGATGATTAAGAGCGGCCCTGCCACTACGGGCTGTAAGGATTATTGAAGACTCTCTTATCCCAACTTCAACCGGATCTATGATTTCATAGTTTTCCCTGTTCTTAAGAACGCCATCCTGATGAATTCCGGAAGAATGTGCAAATGCATTTCTTCCCACGATTGCTTTATTAGCCTGCACAGGCATACTCATAAGAGTAGAGACAAGCCGGCTTGTGCTGAATATCAGTTTTGAATTGATATCTGTCCTTAAATTAAGGTCATGGTGACTTTTAATTATCATGGCAATCTCTTCAAGAGATGTGTTTCCGGCTCTCTCTCCGATACCATTCATAGTCACTTCGACCTGTCTGGCTCCATTGATTATCCCCATCATTGTATTTGCAGTTGCCATTCCCAGATCATTATGGCAATGAGTTGATATTGTGGCTTTATCAATATTTGGAACATTTTCTCTCAGGTATTTTATCTTCTGACCATATTCTTCGGGTAGGCAGTAACCGGTCGTATCAGGTATATTTACAACGGTGGCTCCTGCTTTTATAACAGCTTCTATAACTTTTGCCAGGAATTCATTCTCACTTCTGCCTGCATCTTCAGCATAAAACTCAACATCATCGACGAATTTTCTGGCATATTTAACAGCATCTACTGCTCTTTTCAGTATCTCCTCAGGGGTTGTTTTTATCTTATATTTGATATGGAAGGCAGACGTGCCGATGCCGGTATGTATCCTTTTCCTTTTTGCACTCTGAAGAGCCTCAGCTGCGACTTCGATATCTTTTTTAACCGCACGTGTAAGTGCGCAGATCACCGGGTTTGAAACAGCCTTTGAAATCTCGACTACCGATTTGAAATCTCCGGGACTTGAAATAGGAAAACCAGCTTCGATCACATCGACGCCAAGGGCTTCAAGGGCCTGTGCAACTTCAATTTTTTCAATTGTATTTAACTGGCAACCGGGCACCTGTTCTCCATCCCTGAGGGTGGTATCGAAAATAATGACCTTATCTTCCATATTAATATATTATTTGTATAAGATTTCTATTTCACCGGTCTCAATTTTCGCACTGCAGCTCCTGCTCTCCACATCTCTGAATTGCCCAGTTCATGTAGTTCGGCATCAAGTACCTGTTTATAATTGGCTGCACCGGTTGACTCCAGAACTCTCACACATTCTTCTCCCGATTTAACCTTATTATATAAGTCGGTGAAAACCGGAAGTGTTGCAGCTTTGAATTTTGGACGCCAGTCAAGTGCCCCGCGTTGCGCTGTTGCACTGCAGTTGGCATACATCCAGTCCATGCCATTCTCATCAACCAATCTTATCAGACTCTGGGTCAGCTCCTCCACTGTTTCATTAAAAGCTTCAGACGGACTGTGCCCATTTTTTCTGAGTACCTCATACTGAGCATCCATAATTCCTGCCAAAGCACCCATCAAAACCCCACGTTCTCCAGTCAGATCGCTATAAACCTCCTGTTCAAAAGTTGTAGGGAAGAGATAACCTGAACCGATAGCAATTCCTAATGCAATTGTCCGTTCTTTAGCTTTCCCTGTAAAATCCTGAAAAACTGAATAGCTGGAATTGATACCTGCTCCTGCCAGGAAATTGCGTCTCACACTTGTTCCTGACCCCTTGGGTGCAACAAGAATAACATCAACATAATCGGGGGGAATAACTCCGGTATGTTCTTTATATGTAATTGAAAACCCATGAGAAAAATATAGAGCATCTCCTTTTTTGAGACATGGTTTAAGTTTTGGCCAGAGTATACGCTGAGCAGCATCCGAAACGAGGTATTGAATTATCGTGCCTTTCTTTGCGGCTTCTTCAATAGGAAATAATGTTTTCCCGGGAACAAAACCATCTGCAACAGCTTTATCCCAATCGGCCTTGAACTCCGGGGCCTGTCCTATAATAACATTTATACCATTATCCTTCATGTTCATCGACTGTGCAGGTCCCTGAACACCATAACCGATAACAGCTACTACTTCATTTTTAAGTACTTCGCGCGCTTTTGAAAGTGAAAATTCTTCTCTTGTAACTACATTTTCGACGACTCCGCCAAAATCAATTTTTGCCATGATCTTAAATATTTAATATGTGATTAATACTGGTTTTTAATTAAATGTTGGTTCTGTTTTATAACGATTAGCTTCATCCATCTCTTTCAAGTATGCATTTAGCTCCTTAACCTGTTTGGTTATTGCTACGCGGCCTGACTTGGCAAACTGCAACAAACCATATGGTTCAAGCTGTGAAAGTAATTCAGCTATTTCTTTCTTGTTGCCTGTTTTTTCAATTACCATATATTCAGGTGAAACCTCCAGAATTCTTGCATTATGGGACCTGACTATATGATCAATCACGTTGCCTGACATTAATCCGTTAGTTGTAACTTTAAAAAGTGCAATCTCCTGATAAAT
>PMNJ01000348.1:0-2130 GCA_003162595.1 Bacteroidales bacterium
TAGTCATATAATTTAAATTATCGACATTCTTTTGGATAACAGAGGAAGTATTTGGTTATTCTCTCAGAGAGGAACTGGTGGTCAAACATATCTGATACAGTTGAAATATCTGCCGTTTTTCCGTTTTTCATTAGTATCCTAACTACTGGAGCATCTGGCGTATAAGCCAGGTTTGAAATGCTGTTTGTATAAACATAATACTCAGTTAAACCCGGATCAATATCCATCAGCTTCCTGGCAAGGCTGGTCAAATCATTTACTCTTTTTAGTGTGAATGGTTCATTCTGAAGCTCGATGGCGAAAAGATCTCTCCTTAACAACCTGCCGGACAAATCTGAAAGCACCTTGTCAGAATGATCAGCCCAGTATTTTGCACAAACCAGGATATCTGAATCATCGAGTCTGGTAAAATTTAATGCAATCATTCCCGGAGTAAATTCCCCCTCATCCGTGAGATCCGAATGACTGATATTATTATAGAGGAAGAATCGCAGAGCAGGAGTTGTAAATAAGTCATTACCTTCAGTAGCAATTTCTTTTGCCCTTTTAAGAATATTCACAAGGAGGCTTTCGGAAGAAAGGACTGTCTTATGCATATAAACCTGCCAGTACATAAGCCTGCGCGCAATAATAAATTTTTCAAGTGAATATATCCCCTTTTCATCTACAACCAGGCTATCATCCACAACATTTAGCATCCTTATTATTCTGTCCGATCCAACAGATCCCTCAATAACTCCGGTGAAAAAACTGTCCCTTCGCAGATAATCCAGTCTGTCCATATCCATCTGACCCGATATCAGTTCATGCAAAAATTTCCTGTAGTAAGTTCCTGTGAAGATCTCAATTGCCAGATCAAGTTTCCCATCATATTTTTCGTTTAGCTTTCTCATCAACAGGAGAGAAAGATCTTCATGGGTAATGCCGCTGATTATCGAATTTTCAAGTGCATGGGAAAAAGGACCATGTCCGGCATCGTGCAGAAGTATCGCAATAAGAGTTGCCTCTTCTTCCACAGGTGAAATTAAAACTCCCTTGCTTCTGAGTGTAGCTATAGCCATATTCATCAGATGCAATGCCCCAAGTCCGTGCTGAAATCTGCTGTGAGTTGCTCCCGGATAGACAAAACTTGTCAGTCCCAGTTGTTTAATATTCCTCAATCTCTGGAACCATGGATGTTCGATGAGATCAAAAACAAAATCTCCCGGGATACTTATAAAACCATAAACAGGGTCATTAATTATTTTTCTCTTATTAGTCAGATAAACCACCTGGAAATTTTTAACTACAAAAATAGGAATTAGTTTTACAATGTTGCTATCACGGTTAGTTCATAGTGCTCACCTGGTTACAAACATCTCAATTAATTAAAGCTAAAAAATCAAAAGGATGGAATATTTGGTTCCATTTATGAGTCTATAAGTTGGTGTTTCTATATCCTGAAAAGAATTATCAAAAATGAAGATTTATGAAAATTGAAATTCAGAATCTCAACCAAATATATCCCAATGGTAATCACGCTCTTAAGAATATAAATCTTGAATTCGGTACCGGTATGTTCGGCCTGCTTGGTCCAAATGGTGCAGGCAAATCAAGTCTGATGCGGATATTGGTTACCCTTATGAAACCCACCTCCGGGGTGGTAATGGTTGACGGGCAAGATATTCAAAAACACAGAAAAGAAGTCCGGAGCATGCTGGGATATCTTCCCCAGGATTTCAGGTTTTTTACGGCACTGAAAACATGGGAGTTTCTCGATTATGCCGGGTCGCTGGCCGGCATAAGAAACCGAAAGGAAAGAATGTCGGAAGTAGATAGATTACTCGATCAGGTCGGACTCCTTGAAGCACGCGACAGGAGGGCAAACAAATTATCCGGAGGGATGAAACGCCGGTTGGGCATCGCACAGGCTCTTATTGGCAATCCAAAGATTATAATTGTTGATGAACCCACCACAGGGCTTGATCCGGATGAGAGAATTAAGTTCAGGAATGTACTTTCACAATTAAGCCAGCATGATGTAATAATTATTCTTTCGACTCATATTGTCGGGGATATTTCTTCAACTTGCCAGGGAATGGCCCTTCTCAACATGGGAGAGTTGGTTTATTACGGATCTCCCGAAAACCT
>PMNJ01000348.1:2161-2647 GCA_003162595.1 Bacteroidales bacterium
ATTGATTAATAAGAATATTTGGATATGGCATCTCTGTCGAATATCAAAACAGTTGCCAGATACGAGGCAAAAACTCTGAGGCGGAGTTGGTTCTTCCGCCTTTTCTCCATTGGTTCCCTGTTCATATTTACAATGATGAACATAGGAATGTTCTCACCTGTCGGAAATGAAGGATGGGAGGTAATCTCGATCCCCTCCTCGCTTCCCCTTATCAACCTGTACCTTCTTAATATTGCTCAGGCAATTGTGGTAATATTCCTGGCTGCGGACTTCCTGAAACGCGATAAGAAACTTGATACCAACGAAGTTCTTTATACAAGGTCGATGTCAAATTTTGAATATGTGATCGGAAAATCGTGGGGAATTCTAAGATTGTTCCTAAGCCTGAACTTACTGATACTTGCAATATGCCTGGTAATTAATATCATTTCAAAGAGTATGTCGATAAACATTTCTGCATACTTGTATTATCTTCTCATTATCAGT
>PMNJ01000072.1 GCA_003162595.1 Bacteroidales bacterium
CGACTATCATTTGATCTGCAATCAATTGCTCCTTTTCCTGCTCCTGATAAAATGTCGAAAATGTAAACCTTATTCTCCTGACCACCGGCTACGTACACCAGTTTATTGTCAGGAGATATGGCCAAGCCCATAAATACTGAAGCCAATACACCTTCATCACCCTTGGGTGAAGGAGGTATTTGTTGTATTTCAGGGTTTCCTGAAAGTAGGTTTCTCAGGATTGTGATTGAAAGCGGACTTGTTCCCGAGTTTGCCGTCACGGCTATGTTTCCGTCATTACTTAGTGCCAGCCCATAAGGGTGAGGGGCAACCGTAAAACATTTTCCTGCGGGAGTAATAATTCTCCCATTAGGTATTACGGATATCCCGCTTTTATCAATATGAGTGACGTCACTTCCTGATGGAGAAGAGATAACATATTCCGTTTTCTGTGCGCTAGATTGAACAGTTAAAAGAAGAAATGATACCAGTAGGAGTATGCAGTAACCTTTCATAATTATTATTTCTATAAATATATTCTTTTGCATCTTTTTTGTACCTGAATAGGCCGACCCTTTAATTATTTTCATGATAAATGATTTATAAAGTCAAAAGTTCACATTTCACAATAAATTTCATCACTCCTAGAATGATTGTTGCTTGATAACAGAGGCTAATATAGATATTGCCTTTTCTAAATCCGCTCGGAGTATGGTGAGAGGAGGTGAAAGCTGCAATACGTTACCATTTGATATTTTGAAATTCAGTCCGTTACGCATACATTCATACATAATTTTCTCAGCTTCTTTGGTTGCCTTTTCCTTGGTTTTAGGATTTTTTACCAGTTCAATGCCCCACAAGAGTCCTAATCCACGGATGTCCTGGATCAATGGATACTGTTTTTTTAGCCGGTACAACTCTTCTTTCATCCATGTCCCGTCCGCTTTAACCTTCTCAAGGATGTTCTTTTTCTGGATAAAATCTATTGTTGCTATCGCTGCTATGCTTCCCAAAGGAGATTTTTCATGAGTATAATGACCGAGAGAAATATCCTGTGCTATATTGTATCGATCGCGCGTTACCATTGCGGCGAATGGGATTATTCCTCCACCAAGACCTTTTCCTAAACAAAGTATATCAGGTTCTATACCAAAATGTTGAAAAGCAAACATTTCTCCTGTCCTGCCTAGAGCTATTGGAATCTCATCCAGTATCAGTAAAACATTATATTTGGTACATATTTCACGCACTTTTTTCCAATACGCCACAGATGGGATCTGAACATCTGTGTTCCTTATTGTCTCCGCCAGAAAAGCTCCGATATTGCCCTCTTTTTTGATAGTTTCTTCCAGATGTTCAGCATAATGAATCTGGTCCTCTTCTGAATTGCCATAAATACCGCGATAAGTGTCGGGTTGGGGAATGTGTATTACACCAGGCATTAAAGGTTCCATGTATTTTCTGAAAACTTCTTCCCCCCCTACGGATATTGAATCCAAAGAGGCTCCATGAAATGAGTCCTGAAGAGCAATAATTTTATACCTTCCGGTTACAACCCGGGCCAATTTGATGGCCATTCCTATTGCCAGAGTTCCTCCAGGGGCATAAAGACTTCTGTTTAGATCGCCAGGCAGCAATCCAGCAAGCTTTTTTGCCAGTTCAATGGCTGGACGGTTTGTATACCTGCGCGGTGAAAACGACAATCTGTTTAATTGTCTGATTAACTGCCTGATCACATATCTGTTTCCATGACCAACCTGATGAACATTATTACCATGGAAATCAAGTAAATGCTTGCCAGAAATGGTAGTCATTCCGCTGCCTGTGCAACTTTCAAGTACATCGAGGCACGGTGTTGACATTGATTGATGAAGAAAGTATCTGGCATCGTCGATGAGGAGTTCCCTCGTAAGCACGTCATTTATCTGATTATTCCATTTGTAGCGTTCTTCAGAGAAGTTAATATCACCTTCGGTTACTAATGTACTGATATTCATTAGTCAGGAATCAATTTATAGGTTTTAGATAATATAGATTATGAATTTATTTCATTATTGCTGAAAGTATAGCTTTGCCTGCTTTCGGGTTTTTATAATCTATTTTAAGGAGATTAGCGATAGTCATGGCAACCTGGTTATTATAGATCTGTCCGGATACTTTTATTTCACCTAAACCTGGTGTATCTGGACCAATAATTGCGAGCCATGTTTGATCCGATCCAATTATCTTTTCACCATGACTACGCCACATTCCATTTTCGCTTGCCCCGCGACCATGATCACATGTAAGAATAAGAGTTGTCTGGTCCCTGTACTGATCCTGTGATTGCAACCATTTCCATAGTTCGCCAATTACTTTATCAGATTGATGAGCAGTAAGCAAATACCTGTCATATTTTCCTTCATGTCCATAGTCATCTGTTTCATCAAATCCAATGAACATAAGTCTTGGATGATTGGCTTTAAGATATTCCAGGGCATAATGAAAAGTATAAATGTCATAGCGGACTCCATCTTCATAAGGTGCTGTTTCACTGATGAGATCATTTAATAAATTTACTTCCCCACTGTGATTATTGTTCTCTGCCGACTGATTCCCTGAATTCACATAAATGCCGCTTCGGTTAACATTCAGTATATATGGAAAACAATCCCATGATGTTACAGCGGCAACTTTATTCTTTAAAGTTTCGGATTTGTTTGCAGCTTCGAAAACAGTAATATTAGGATTATTCTTCTTATCATTTGAATTTACTGAATCATCAGCAAATCCAGAGAAAAGCTCATTGTAACCGGGATAAGAAAACCAGTATTTATTGGAAACATTTACAAAATTTTGTTTATTGCGATTACCATATAATTCACCTTTTGTTGCAATCTCATTCCAGAAGAAGGGGAGGAGTTTCTTTCTGCTCTCAACCGGATTATCAGTCCAGAACAAAGATTTGACTTCCTTTAATTTCTTTCCACTAAGCAATGATGAATCGGGGCCGTTAAACACTTCCTGCCAGCGAAAACCGTCCAGAGTGATAAGTATTACATTTTTTGTTTTATAAGATTGTGCATTTGCTGTCATGCAAATGATAATGAGTAAACTGAAGTATAGTTTTTTCATTTTCTTTCTGATTTCTTGTTAAAAAAACGGAGCTTTGAAATTATTGGTTTCTAAAAGGATGCTGAAAAATAGGTACAGCTGCCTTTATATGTTTTTATTGTTTTAAGAACTTTATATTCCTAAGTATTTGCTAACCACTTGTCTTCTTTGATCTTGCTTCCGCACATAATGTTAAATGTTCTTTACTGTAAGGATCAAATAATCCGAACCTGTCAGGCTTGTAATGGCTGAAATCGAATGGATTTGTCCGACCCGCAGCAAGGAGGGCTATACCAAGTCCTATGCCCCCTGAGACTGATATTCCGGCGCCAACACATCCTGTGGCAACAAGAAG
>PMNJ01000345.1 GCA_003162595.1 Bacteroidales bacterium
ATTTTTGAGACCCATGGCTGGTCGATCCAGCCGCCTGCCAGGCATAACCTGTAAGGGAACCTCATATCTCTCTTTGTTGCTGAACTTGAACGGTCAGGTAAGCCGGGTTCAGGTATCCTTTCCAGTATCATATACTGAATCCCGTTCATTTTGCAGAGAGCTTCTTTATCGGGAGTATGTCCATCACTGTTTACGACAAAAATGTCAGGTTTTAATCTGATTAAATCAGGTTCAAAATCAAGCATTCCTCTTCCGGAAGCAAGAAAAGCATCATAAACATACCGGATTGATTTTACTGTAAATAATCTTTCCTCTTCTGAAAAAACGGGTCTTTTACCTTTCAGCAAAAGAAGGTTTTCATCTCTTCCTATACTAACATAGAGATCACCAAAAGTTGCTGCTGTTTTAAAAAAGGCAATATGCCCGCCATGAAGCAGGTCATAACATCCGCTTACCAGAACTTTTTTGCGTTTCATCTGACGAGATCTCTTATTTATTGAACTTGTTGTACCCTTTTTTTCTTCTACTCTCATCTACAACCTGTTCACTTATCCAGTTATACGTTTTTTTCATACCTTTCCTGAGAGGAATAGAAGGTTCCCAACCGAGATATTTTTTAATAAGGGTGTTTTCCGAATTACGTCCTCTCACACCTTTGGGAGCTTTCAGATCATATATTCTGTTAAGTTTATAACCTGCTATATCTTCAACTATATCAACAAGCTGGTTAATTGATACCATTTCGCTGCTTCCAAGATTGAGTGGTTCCTCAATATTGCTGTACATAATATCCTGTATGCCCTTAATGCAATCATCTATGTACATAAAGCTCCTGGTTTGAAGGCCATCGCCCCAGATCACTATCTCCTTTTTCCCGGTAATACCGGCTTCAATTACTTTACGGCTGATAGCTGCAGGTGCTTTTTCACGGCCACCGTCAAAAGTCCCGCATGGACCATAAACATTATGGAACCTGGCAACTCTTGTAGTAAGACCAAAATCTTCCCTGAAATGACGGCACATACGCTCGCTGAATAATTTTTCCCATCCATAACCATCCTCTGCCAATGCCGGGTAAGCATCAGATTCTATCAGGCCCGGATTATGCGGATCGGTCTGCTTTTCACCATTATAAACACAGGCAGACGAGGCATAGAAAAACCTGTCTATACCGCAATCCTTTGAAGCAAGAAGAAGGTGTGTATTTATCAGAACGCTGATCATACATGCAGCCTTGTTATTTTCAATAAATCCCATCCCTCCCATATCTGCAGCCAGGTTAAAAACTTCATTGTACCCATTTACAGCTTTGTAACAGTTTTCTCTCAGACGAAGATCCAGAACGAGGTTATCTGCATCACCAGAAACTTGATACCATTCGTTAAGAGGTTTTAAATCTACTGCCCGGACACTGTTACCCTTTTTAATCAGTTCTTTTACAAGGTGTCCACCAATAAAACCTCCTGCACCTGCTACAACAATCTTTTTCATAATTTTTAAATTTTAATACTTACTTACACGGTAACTTTCGCGATTACTTTAAAATATAAAAGTAGTTGTTTTTTCCACTCCGGCAAATTCTTTTAAAACATTTTTGACTGAATTTGACTTTTCTGAGAAATTCGATGTTTTCCTTCTATTTAAGTTTTACCCGAATTCAAAAAATCTTCCAATATTTTTCTTCTTTTCTAAGTTTATGTGACTTCTATTTAACATCATTAGCGTCCATTAAAAACTAATGATAAATTATATTATATTTAGTTTGGGCTCCCCTTTTGGTAACATTACAATAGACAATTGAAATTGAAACAATCTCACACATATAAATTAACTACTTTTGAAAAGGAATTATCAAATCCATTAACTTATGTTAGAAGAAAATCTTATGATACCATCTATGGATATTAAAAATGGGGACAATTTTTTGAATTCACAAACAGATTCCGAAGGTCAAAGGGACCATCGAATGGGTGGAACAAGTCGACTGACACTCTCAGAATTCGCTAAGCTTAAAGAGCATCCTGACCTTTCCGTTCTTATTGTGGGCGGTGGCATTAATGGAATCGGCCTCCTGCGAGAGCTAGCATTACAGGGAATAGACACTTTACTGGTTGACAAGTCCGATTTCTGCTCTGAAACCAGTGCAGCCATGACCCGTGTGATTCATGGGGGTCTCCGGTATCTTGAAAACGCTGAATTGCGTCTTGTACGTGAGTCCCTGCGTGAGCGTAACCTGCTATTGCAGAACGCTCCACACTACGTCAAGCCATTGGCAACGACTATTCCAATTTTCAGTTTGACTTCTGGCATTATTCCTACTATCCGTAATCTTCTGGGATGGAACGCACGGCCGGGCAACAGGGGAGCATTGCTAATAAAAGCCGGCCTTACGCTGTACGATTTGCTTGCAGGAAAGAAGTCTCCTCTTCCCAGGCACAGGTTCCGCTTTCGTCGCACAATTTTTGCACTACGGCCGGCTCTAAACCCCGGAGTGATCTGTACCGCAACTTACTACGACGCAAGAATCACTTATCCTGAGAGGTTGTGCCTCGAATTGATCCAAGACGCAGAAGCGTCATTTCCCGAGGCACGAGCACTGAATTATGTTAGCCTCCAGAGCGCCATAGGGAAAACTGTGGTACTGCGCAATGAGCTATCCGGCGAAACAACTGAAGTTAGGCCCAGAATTGTCATTAACGCAACGGGCGCATGGATCGATTTCACCAACCATAGCCTGGGGCAGAAGTCCTGCTTTATAGGCGGAACTAAAGGTTCCCACATTGTACTCAACCACCCTGGACTTGTGGAAGCAACAGGCGACGAAATGATCTACTTCGTAAACCTGGACGGACGTATCTGCATCTTCTACGCAGTCGGCAGTAAAATTATCGCCGGCGCAACCGATATCCCTACTGAAGACCCTGATGCAGTCTGTGACGAGGCTGAGGTAGATTACATTCTTGAGGCTCTGCAGCAGGTATTCCCTTCAATCCAAGTTGATAGGTCACATGTAGTTTATCGGTTCTGTGGCGTTCGGCCATTGCCTCAAAGTAATACCTTAACACCAGGCCAGGTCAGCCGTGACCATAGCTTTCCGGTACTGATCCCAGGAAACGGAATTGATTTTCCAATCTACTCCCTTGTCGGCGGAAAATGGACAACCTTCCGTGCACTGGCTGAGCAAGTAGCAGACGAGATTTTACGAGTTCTTGGACACCCTCGAATCTGCGATTCCGCGAATATTCCCATCGGTGGAGGCAAAAATTACCCCCCTAAGATGAATGAGCGGGAGGGAATACCCCGCCATCGGTTTGTAGAGCTCATAGAACGCTATGGCTCAAGGGCAGAAAAAGTCGCTACCTATCTACAGGCGGGTCCTGATGCTCTGTTGACCTATCATAGCGGTTATTCCCGGCGGGAGATTGAATTCATAGCACGATACGAGAGAGTAGCTCACCTTGACGACCTGATCCTGAGACGAACATTAATGGGTATACTGGGTGAAGTGAGCCTGGCTTTGCTGGAAGAACTGGCAGCAATTATTTCACCGGTGCTTGAATGGTCTCCGCAGGAATCGAAAGCCGAGGTTGTACGAACCGTGGAGCTTCTTCAGAGAGTTCACGGTGTGATGCTGGCCAGGTGATCGAAGTCACCCTTCAAGTGTTCGTAAATGTCCAGGAACACCTGATAGCTCAGCATATACCTTTTATGATTCTCCTCGTTTGGTTCGAAGCGTCTGTCAAGATGCACCATTTCCGTGAGTGATTTACGGATATCCGGAAAGATTCCGGTGCCCATTCCCGCAAGGACAGCAGCTCCGAATGGTGAACCTACCGAGGTGCGAGGCAGCAATAAAGGAAGTCCCAACACATCCGCCTTAATCTGATTCCAAAGATCGCTGCGGCTGCAGCCGCCAACGCTCCTCACTTCCCTGACTTCTGCACCTGCTTTCATTGCCACCTCTATATTGTGGCGGAGCGCAAATGCCGTGCCTTCTAAAATAGAACGCACAAGCGCAGCTTTGGAGGTGGCAAGCGACAAACCGAAAAACACCCCGCGGGCATTTGTATGCCATAGGGGTGATCGTTCCCCCATCATATAAGGAAGAAAAATAACACCGTCGCTGCCAGGCTTAATACCTGCTGCTTGTCCAGTAAGCAGATCAAATGCATCAGTCTTATTCTCAGATGCTGTATGTACTTCAATTTGTCCCAACTGATCCCGGAACCAGCGCAGGCATCCTCCCGATGCGACCATTGCTCCCAACAGCAAATGGATTCCAGACAAGGCGTGCGGCATGGCGATCAGTGCCGGCTCTGTCAGGCCTTTATCATTAGGCATGATGATCACCGTTGAAGTACCTGTCATTTCGACTGCGATACCTGGTTCAACCACTCCTGCCTCCAGAGCAGCCGAGGCACTGTCTACTGTCCCTGCCATAACAGGAGTACCGGTTTTTAACCCGGTTGCCTCCGACGCCTCCGCAGTTACCCTACCCTGAATCAAATGTGCCGCCATAACCTCAGGGAATTGCGAAGTCTTTATTCCGCAGATATTGCAAAGAGCTTCAGACCATTCATCCTTCTGATAATCGCGCAATTGCATAAGCGCAGCATTAGAGGGATCCAGGGTAAGCCGTCCTGTAAGCCGGTAATTAATATAGCTGTTTACTTGGACAAACTGCCAGGTTTTCTTTAAAACTTCAGGTTCATTATTCTGAAGCCATAGAAGCCGGGCCGCAAGATAAAAAGCATCCGGACGGTTACCTGTTATCCTGTAGATTTGATCTGCTCCCAGCATCTCCGTCAGCCGGATAGTCTCAGCTTCCGCACGACGGTCCATCCAGATCATCGCGGGACGCAAAGGTTTTCCGGAATGATCCAGTGCCAGAAGAGCAGGTGCCTGGCAACTTACTGCAAGTCCAATAACACTTTCTGCACTGTCTGGAACCTTTGAAAGCGCCTCTTTTACGGCCTTGCAGGTTCCATGCCACCAATCCTCAGGATCCTGCTCAACCCAGGCAGGTCGGATGTGGTGCAGTGGATATTCCGCCTGCCCATCTGCAAGAAGGTTTCCTCTTTTGTCAATAAGAACAGCTTTGACGGAACTGGTTCCTACATCGATACCAAGCAATAGTGATCCCATACAACAATTAATGGTTATTGGATAGCGTAGAGAGGGGCGATTGAAACCAGTATCAGACCCGCCAGATAAAACAGGAACATGAGAACAAGCAATCGGGTTACACGTGGTCCGCCTCCTGCGAACTCCTTCCAGGCAAGAACGCCCCAAAGGGCTCCAACCATGGTTGAGCCTTGCCCGATAGCGTAGCTGATCGCCGGTCCAATCTGTAAAGCCTTAGGTGCGCTGGCAGCGACGAAGTTTGACAAAGAACCGGTAATCCAGATCAGGCCACCTAAAATCCCAAGAAAGTGAACCCAAGCATTGCCTTTCAGATAATCTTTGAAAGTCAACCGTGAGCCCTCAATCGGGTATCGCATAAAATAAAGATTAAGAAAGAAAACAGAAACCAATACACCCAGACTAAAAATGAATCCAACAGCATAAGGACCCAATCCGCTTTCTCCCTTCTTACCGATTTCGACAAGCGGGTAGAAAGTACCCATCAATAAACCTCCAATTATAGCAAGCTTAATCCCCTTCCAGGTGGAGGCTTTCCTGGCGATGACATCTGCCTTATCGCCAGTATCACTTTTACTGGCTGCAAGTGCCCGGTAAGCGATGGCATCCACGATGATAGCAGCCACAACCAGTGCAACACCGGCAAACAGTAAATAAGGATTTCCCTGCGGGTTAACAATGTAATTCCAGATAACCCCAACTACCAGGGCAAGTCCAACACCTATGGGAAACCCCACACCCATCCCAGCTACAGCAATGGCGCCCACTACAAGGATGTTCGAGAGATTAAAAATGACACCACCTGCGAAACCGCAAATTATATTAATAGTTCCCGCGTGTGAAAGATCATTAACAAAGGTGAGTCCGCCGGCTCCCCATGTACCGAATGTCAATCCGGCAAGAAGTGCACCCAGCGCCACTCCGATTGAGTAGTCATAGTAGAGGAGTTCAAAACGCCAGCCTTTAGCAAACTTTAGCACATTAGTCCATGATCCCCAGCAGATCATGGTCAGAATAGTGAGCATCAAAACCATCAGATAAGTGTGTGGAAGAGTCATAATATGTACTTTTTATGGTTAAATATATTTGATATAGAAAACTGTTTCAATTACTAACTTTGTTTATTATGATATTCTTCAAATATTTAATATAATACTTTTAATGAATATTTATAAGAGTTCCTAATGAACAAAGAGTAAATGTGAAATTACTAATTTTCAAGTTTCGAATTTTTAATATCTTCAAGATATTGTTTAATTTTTTGATTTTCCTCTTTCCTGATGATGAGAAGGGCATCGAAGGTATCCACAACAATATACTCGTTCAACCCTTGCAACAGAGCAATTTTTGGGTGGTATGCTTATTAAATTCCCTTTACTGGCTTAAGTAAAGACTTTACCACATACTATTCATTTTCATTATCATCGATGGTTGTTTGCACGTACAGCGAACCCCATGCACCAAGATCGGACCATCCCATTTCTGCAGTTGTTCCAATAAAAATCACCACTTTTAAAAAGTGCATTTGCCAGATTCCTATCAGGCTTCCCGGTAATTTTTTTTAATTTGTCCGCTTATGGCCATGAATTCTTTTTTCTGGTCCATTTCATAAATACGTTCCATTAATATCCACTTACTTCCGGCAGAAGAATCAATGCTGGTATTCTGAAACCTAGAGACGAAACTTTCCCATTCTTTTTGTCTTGGTTTGGACGCAAGTTCCAGCATATTTTTATTATGGTCAAAATCTGCCACGGTATCCATAATCATAAATAATATGTTCCCATGAATATATATCTCCATATCAATAATACCGACTTCTTTCATTCCCTGAGTAATTTCGGGCCACGCCTTATTTATTGCATGAACTTCTTTATACTGGCTGAGAAGCTCAGGATCATCTTTCAGAGTAAGGATTTTGCAATATCGTTTAAATAAATATTCCATAATTTTCTGAATTTTATAGTATTTGATTTTAGTTGAATAAACTTTAACTGTTATTTAAGCTTGGGATTGCGTGTAAGTTCATATATTTCCTTGCGACCTCTCATCCTCTCAATACTTCACTTTTATCTTCACAGCTCCCGGCACCTTCATTTAAGTTTTACCTGGATTCAAAAAATCTCCAAATATTTTTTTGGCTTTTTCTGTTTAAACAGCATTTTATTAAATGCGAAATTGTTTGTAAGGACCTTTGTATTTTATAACAATTATATTATCAATTGAATCAATTGGTTGCTCGGGTAGATAGATCATCAAACCCTGAGAATGAACATCTACTTTTAATGGTTTCTTTTCTTTATCCGCAAGTAAATAAGCATTATTAAATTCATTGACAAAATCATTCAGGTAGAGCATATTATCCCCCGGCCACCGGAACAGGTGCAGATACAAAGTATTGGGTTTTGCTGTAATCCCGCTGATACTGTTATTCCATCTTACCGATGGTCCACCGCTTGTTGTGCCATATATAGCTTCACCATTTACAGAGAGCCAATTTCCTACTTTTTTCAAAATTGCCTGTGCTTTTTCGGGCATTACTCCCTCGCTTGTAGGGCCGACATTTAAAAGATAATTGCCACCTTTTGATGCTATGTCTACCAGATTAGAGATTACCTCATCTGCACTTTTAAAAGTAGTATCGGTTTTATTATATCCCCAGCTTCCGTTCAAAGTCATGCAAACTTCAAATGCAGTGCTTTGAGAACCGCCAGGTATTTCCTGTTCCGGAGTCCCATAATCTGCTCCGATGCCTCCCATCCGGTTGTTAATAAGGCATTTGGGTTGCCATTTATGGATGGAATCAACCAAAGCTAAAGCCATTTCACGGTTCTGCAATTCATCCGGATCAAATGCCGGACCAGACCAATCCCACCAGATAATACCAATATCACCATAGTTTGTAAGAAGTTCCTTTACCTGACCTTCGAGATATGCGAAATACTTTTTATAGTCGGCATCGCGATTGGGGAACCCATGAAATCCTTCTGGATACTGTTTGGTATGGTAAGTATATTTTACCGGAAACTGAGGATGGTGCCAATCCTTTACTGAATAATAAAAGCATAATTTCAATCCCTGTTTTCTGCATTCTTCAGCAAGCGCTTTCATTGGATCCTTCCCATATGGTGTGGCATCTACAATATTATAATTCGTCAGTTTTGAATCGAACATGCAAAAGCCTTCATGGTGTTTGGCGGTTATGACTATATATTTCATACCTGCTTGTTTTGCCATTGACACCCATTCTTTAGCAATAAACCTGACCGGATTAAATTGTTTTGCAAGTTTTTCATATTCCTCACCGGGAATATTGGCACTATATTGTATCCATTCCCCGTAATTTTTTCTCCCATTCCATTCGCCGGCCGGTACGGAATAAAGTCCCCAATGGATAAACAGACCAAATTTTGCTTCCTGGAACCATTCTAATTTCTTTGACGAATCAATGGCTGAATCATTCTTGGCTGATTCGTTTTTTTTAAGGTTACAGGATAATAAACTTACTGAAAGCCAAACACTGATTATAACCAGTTTTAAATATGTTTTATAATTCATATGTTCTATTGTCATTTTATTTAGTATCAGTTTAACTTATAATCAGTGCCAAAATTATTGTCACTTTAGGATTGTTAGTACTTCCATGGACTATTAGGTGTACCAAAATCTGAAGCCAATGGTCTCTGATTAAATGGCACAATTTTACCGGAATGGACATCTAATAATCGCTTGTTCGTTGCTTTAACGGCTTCCACCATTTCCTTATATGGACGGTCATTGCCATCAATAAGTCCAATATTATAGTTCTCCCCATCGCCACGTCCCAATACCGGTTCGTCGCCCCATGCGAACCAATGGGCACCAAGGAAGCAACCAACCGATGCAGCCTGCTCCATATAATATCGGTATGCTTTCCCACGTTCAATCTGG
This sequence comes from Bacteroidales bacterium, assembly GCA_003162595.1. Taxonomy (GTDB): domain Bacteria; phylum Bacteroidota; class Bacteroidia; order Bacteroidales; family VadinHA17; genus LD21. The sequence goes on from PMNJ01000345.1 coordinate 9,073, forward strand.
TCCCTGGCCTGTACCAACCCGGCTCCAAGTCCGTTGGCCGGCACTCCTATATGGAACTCTCCGATTAAAATCGGGCGCCCGGTATAGCGGTATGACCTGTCAAGTTGCGCCATTGGCTCATACTCATATACATTGATGCTGCAAACATCGAATTTCCTTCCTGTGCGGAGCAATGCGTCTGATGTCTCACCACCAAAACGTATTCCTAAATTTATATGATTCGGATCGTACTTCTTCATCGCAGCAATTGCCATATCAAGATATTTTTCGAATGAATTCATTACAAAATCAACACGACGTTTTGGAGTATCTCCCTTGGCAAGATATTCTTTGAGTTTATCCTGAATCGGTGCTTTGGGGCCGGCAAGGATCATGTCTACAACTTCACTTTCGCGGCCATCAAAGGCCGGTTCATTGCCCACGAAATATCCTATTAAAAGAGGATCGTCCTTTAGTGCCGTACACTGAGTTTTTGCTGCCTCATCAATTACACTGGCAAAGTCTTCTGAATAAACATCAGGAAGACCAAAGATATTAATTCCCGTTTTCGGCCAGCGCATCATAGCTGTGTATGGTCTTCCCTTACCCCCTGTGGTCATCCCCCATGCCTTGAGGCGAGGAGTGGTTCTATCGACAACAGTTGCATCTTCCTGACCTCCTGGTCGTCCACTAAAACCTGCACCGGCACCATTAGCACCGGTAGATAGGTAGAGATGTCCGTGCGGATCAACAAACCACCACTTCCCGTCAATCTCTTCGACGTGGAAAAAGCCGGTAGCTTTCGCTTTGGTATCTTTATACGCGCCATATTCACAATAATTGAATTCAGCAGCGCTACTTTCCCATGTTTTTTCTTCGTCAGCAAGTTCTTTGGCGAGTTGTTCCTTACTTTTGATTTTCCCAGGCCAGTCGGCCCACTTCCACTGGTTAAATTCATCAAGTACCGGGGTCTTTTCAAGAAATTCTGATCCCTCATCCTGCTTTGAAAGATGCACCGCCCTTATCTCAACAACAGGCTTATTGATAGGATACGGCATTGCAAATCCAAGGTATTCAATATTATTCAGACCTCCGAATGGCCCTGCTATTGAATACCAGAAAGAATTGGTCCGGCGGTTGGTTGCCGAGGCCAGATCAGTTCCGGTTTTGTCCATGCTTAGAAAATATTTAACAGGTACACAGGCTCTGAACCAGATATTCTGACCAAATGGCTGGATTTTAATACGCCCGGGTGTTCCATCACTCCTGTAGAGCCATAAACTAAACCTTTGGGGAGAAGTAGTTCTCATATCCATCACCAGATAGGTATAACCTGACCAATCTGACGGCATTGCCGGATTTAGATCTTTGATTGGGATCTTGAATTCACTGAGTGATCCATTAAATGCAAGTTTCCTGACTTCCTGCGCATTTGATATTGTAGAAAGAAGTATTATCAACTGTAAGGAAATCAATAAATTTCGCAGATTGGTTTTAAATAGATTGCACATAATTCATTGTGTTAAGGTTTTTATTAAGTCAAATGGTTAAAGTTGCCCCAGAGAGATTTTAGCCCATAGGTTACTTACTGATAAATCAACAGCTTTTTTCAAGTTTTCCTTTGCCAGATCGCTGCTGCCAAGTCCCGTATAACCTAGTCCTTTAAGCAGATAAGCATTTGATAACCTGACATTGTCAGACTCGTGTTCTCCGAACTTGGCAAAGAAATCAACATCGGCGGATGACCCATTGTTAATTTGTTTCTCGCCATCTGCAATCAGAGAGTTGAAAATTTCAGCCGCTTCAGCCTTTTTACCAAGCTTAAGACAGCTCATGCCCTGGTAAAAACTTATGTAATCCGAACTGCCTGAACCAGGTTCTGCACTTAAAGTAAAATATTTCTTTGCTTCTGATTTACTTCCCATTGCTTCATGGGTAATACCAATAAAATAGTTTACCTGAATATTTCTGTTGTTTGATCTGTTTCCGCTTGCTTCTTCTTCAGGTACCTGGCCCAGTATAAAGTTCTCCAACGCTTTCTGATAATTTTTTTCTTCCAGATCTTTTAAACCAAGTGTCAGATAAGCGTCAATAATTATATCCCTGACTCTTGAGTTTCCCTCACGGTAATTGAATTGCTTTCCGGCTAAATATTCTACTGCTTTATCAGCTTTCCCTCCGAGAGTCAGCACTGCGATCTGACTTGCAAATGCGTTGTCACGTTTACTGACAATTTCATTCTTCCCTTCAAATAATTTGAGTCTTTTTTCAATGGGTGCATTGCTCATCGCATACAGATCTTCAAGCTCTTCATAATAAATTGGCTCATCTTTTTTAAGTTCAACTGCCTTTTCATATTCAGCTATTGCCTTATCTCTGTCGCCCTGGCACTGATAATATCCCCAACCCAGGTTGCGATGGGCGATAGCCATACCGGGATCATATTTCACGGCATTTTCCCAATATCCGAGTGCTTTTTCAGGTTGTTTATCGTATAAAATGTTACCCAGATAATAATATGCTTTAGAGTCGGAGGAATTATATTTTAAAGCTGTTTCGAGTACTCTGATAGTTTCGAGACGGAACGGGAAGCAATAATCAACAGATTGCCCGGACCCGCTTTTGAAGTATTTTTCAGATTCTGCCTTGTTGCCTTTTTTATCTGAGAGATATCCCAGATAATAAGTTACGATCGGATCTTTTCCATTAAAACGAAGAAGGACATCTCTGGCTTCCTCATCTAATCCGTCGTTGATATATCCTACCGCAAGTTCAAGGTAATTCTGGTCAAAATCTCTCATTTTAGTTGTTAATGAGGTTAACTCCCTGTCTGAAACCTGGGTGTTGCCGGATTCTTTAGCTATCAGATATTTTTCGTTGTCTAACCTGAAATCCAGCGGATCAGTTTCAGTAACAGGAGCCAGAGTTGCAGAAGCATCCTTGTAATTTTTCATTTTTCTCAGGATGGATGCTTTAAGACCGATAGCGCTGTTGTTCCTCGAATTGGTCGTAAGTGACTCATTTATCTCATCCAGAGCCCTGGCAAAATTTCCATTTATGGATGATATCCTTGCAAGTTCAAGATATGCTGCCGAATGATAGGCATAATCCCAGGTTGCACGGTAAAGCGTATCGATTGCCTCATCATAAAGCCCCAAAGCCTTTAATGTAAGCCCCTGAAGATAAAGAGCTTCGCATGTTGAGGGTCGGGTGTAATCTTTGGTTATCCTTTTTATGGCCTTACTAAAATAGCTTCTTGCTTTTATGTAATCACCATTTTTAAGATATGTATTACCAACTGCGATATTAGTCCTTATATCGGACGGGTCGCGAAGCAGGGCTTCTTTATAGTAATCCATCGGATTTATCGTAGGATTATAAAACTGTTCAATCCTGTTGCCTGTTAAATACAATTCTTCAATAGTGGCAATATTCTTGGGCAATGGAGGACTTTCAACTATATCTGGAAGTTTTTCCTCGTACTTTTGTTCAACTGGTTGATAAGAAACCAGTACTTCGCCTGTTTCCGTATTGACCATTTCGGTGTAGAGATCCGTCAATTTGTAGATACCATCCATTTTTACTGACTGGGTGAAACCTGCTACAGGAGAAATCTCCAAATTCTTTTCAAAAATAACTTTACCGCTGTTTTTGAGGATAATTTTTGCTTTACTCACTTTCTGAGTGGAATAATAACCCAGAAATACAGTATTTTTTTCTCTTGATTCAAGATTAACTGCTCCGTTAAGGTTTGCATATTTGAAACCCTGTATATCTTTAATCGGGTACCAGTACTGTTTAAATGATTTTACTTCATAAGGCTTGATCCAGCTATAGTCAGGCTGATTATCGGAAAATGCACCAACCATAATTTCCACATATGGTCCAGCATTCTCGGTCAGTCTGCTTTCAGTCGCCTGGCCGCGAGCACCTGATCCCCATTCCCATAATTTTGCTCCTTTGACTATATTATGATCCCCGATATGAACCGTGCCTGTTTCCTTTCCATGATCGTATGCGCCCATAAAATCTTCTTTCAGGTCATAAGCAAAATATGAGTTTGCGCTAATTGTGTTTTTCCACCAACTTATATCGACACCTTTGGTAAAATCCTGTCCACGGTATACTTCCTTTGAAATAGGCCAGTGGGTAAAGTCGTTTTTAGCATGATAAGTTGCAAACTGCACACTGGGAGGGAAGATTACCTGATAATCTTTATCTGTATGGGCTGCCACATTGGCCCAATTTAAAAATGAATGAATATAAGGAGTTGGATTTAGTATTTTGACCTCCGCCTGAAAATAGGATTTCCCCGGAAATGCCGTAATCCCTATGGTCCATCTCATACGTTGCCGTGGTTCTGTTTCCCCGATCCAAATTGTTTTACTACCGTCCTTATTTTCAACCAGATCATAATCAACGGGTAAAAAGCATGAGGCTCTGTGATGATGGAGTACGCACCATTCAATTCCTCCCGAGACCCAGGCTCCTGTCATCCCTATGTTGGTTGGTTTAACTACATCGTTTTTATAAACGAAATTATAATTATCGGTCTTATCTGTTGCATAGTATAACTTCCCACCAATTTCAGGGGTAACACATAGTTTAATATATTCGTTTTCAAGCAATAAAGCTTTCCAGGCCTGATCTGTTTTTTTGTCGGAAATAACATCGTTTAATGCATATGGATAGATATATCTTGACGCTCCCTGGTAAGACTCATTCTTAAAGAATGCAGGATTTTTGTCTGGAGGCTCAACCTTATAAGTTGGAATAACCCATTGCTGTTCTGACATAGTAACTTGTGCCATCAGGTGATTCCCGATACAGGTAAAGAACACTGCAAGGATAATGAGCTTCGAAAATCCTTTCCGGTAAAAAACACAAAAGTTATCTTTCATAGAAGTGGTATTTAATTTATTTATCTGAATTAATTAAAATTTAATTTGAAAAGATTGCTCAGGATATATAATAAGATGCTGAATAAAGAATTTTCCCCAACTACATAATTTAATTTATAGTTGTAATAATAATCGTCAGGGTTAATCACAGAATATATCTATTCATTTCCCCGATATTTTTAATACATAAGCATATTGACAAGGTTGCGAAGCAGGTAACTGAACTGTAAGACCCTTCTCATTTTGAACCCATTTTAATAAATCTTTTGAACCAAGCATTTGAATATCTCTTATTTCTCCAAACCAGAGCGCTTTTCCTTTATGCAATGATTTTATTGTGACCTCTTTCCCGGGCCAGGCCATCAGAATGGCATAAATACTTTTGCCCTTGGTTGTAAACCTGATGTCTTCAGCAGTGTATTCTTTTGGCCGGTTGCTTTGATTTCCTCTTACTTCCTGTACCTTAGTGGGTCCTTCTCCCATAATTTCCCATGGCCGTGTCCCGTGAATGGCCTCGCTGTTTACGGCCATCCATTGCGCCATTTCATCAAGGAACTTATAGTAAGCATCAACGATGGTACCATCGGCACGAAGGTTAATATTTAGCAACAGATTCCCATTTTTACTTACTATATCCACCAGTTGTAATACTACATCCTTTGTAAGGATGGGGCCTCTTCCCGAATATATGAGATACATGGGATTGATATAGAAAAATCCATCAAGGCCAGTATCAGTTTGCCAGGGATATTTTCTTGGTATATCGCTCTGTGCGTTTTCAAGATCCAAAACAAGTGCTTTCTGCTGTTCTTCCGAACGCGATCCTTTAACATTAATTACAATCTCGTTTTTGCCGTTGTTCCATTTTTGACTTTGATTATAATAATAAGAGGCCATATCCAACCTGCGGAAAGGAAGACCGCCATCGTAATAAATCAGGTCAGGGTGATAGTTGTCTATCAGGTCGACCATGCGGTTTATAAGAATCTGTTTAAAAAGTGAATCGGGTTGATCACCGTCATCACCAGGGAAAGGGCCTGAATAGGCTCCCTGCTTAGATCCTTTATGAGGCTGCCCGTATAAATCCCGCGGATCATACCCTTCCCACCATTTGCCTTTACCATCGGCCTTTGTCATCCATCCATCATATGGAACTCCTTTCAATGGTCCTGTTGTATCGGCCATGCGGGAAATCTCCCAGTATCTCCAGGTGCCTTCCCCATGATTTGAGACACCGAATTTCATGTTATTATGTTTTGCAGCATTCTGCCATTCCTTCACTATATCCCTTTTAGGGCCCATATTCACTACATTCCATGGCTGATATTTGGAGTTCCACATATCGAAGTTATCGTGATGCATAGCCATGGACACAAAATATCGTGCGCCTGCCTTGTAGTAGAGTTTCATTAAAGCTTCGGGATCCCATTTAGCGCACGTGAATAAAGGAATTAAATCCTTAAACCCAAATTCAGAAGGGTGACCATATTTAATCAGGTGATAAGAGTAAGCGGGTATCAAATCAGGGAACGCCCAATTATTATCCTGTATATACAGTCGTCTGGGAAACCAGTCCCCGTACTCTGCCACACTGTTCGGACCCCAATGGGCCCAGATTCCAAACTTGGCATCGCGGAACCAATCGGGGCAATCGTATTGTTGGGAAAGCGATTCCCATGTCGGTTCAAAAGGTCCGGTTTTCGGCAGAAGCGGCTGTGCGGAACTGACAATGGACATTACCACAAAAAGCATACTGCATAGGCTAATTCGTGTAACAACATTCATTTTCATAATCTCTTAAATATTAAAATATATAGAATACAATTTAAAAACCTTTTAATAATTCAATAACCGGATAACCTGATTACTTATTCTATTTATAGCTTTCGCGGTTACTTTAATAATAAAATTAATTAGTTTCCCTCTTTTAAATTTCTTTTCAATATTAATTTAATTCAAAAAGGATCCGGGCAGGTCTGTAATCAGCCCTGGAACCTGAAATACAATTATTTAACCGGAACCAGATTGACTTTTACCAGCACTATACCTGCCGGGCCCCTCTGTTCGGGATCTTCAGAAAGAATAGGTTTCCCCTGATCCGCAATAATGTTATTTACAATCTGATTTCCGGTTGAAGTAAGTCTTCGACCTCCCAATGAACGATCTGTTGCTACCATGCACACTACCTGCTCTTCAGAAACGTTAGCCAACAAATTATGCGCTATAATGGCGTTATCAGTATCAGCGAGACGTACACCTTCTCCATCGACATTCCAAAGGATATTATTATCGACCATATTTAGTACCTGTGATGCCTCAATGAAAATAGCCCCCTGCACTGTATTTATGTCTAGAAGTACATTTCTTGTGACTCGAGAATTCTGATTAGCAAAATCCAGCCAGATTCCGCAACCACCCTGTATGTGCGAAATATAATTATTCTTTACCAGTGTCCCGCTGGCACCAAGTAGTTTAATCCCGGCAACTTCCCAATGAAACTCAGCATCCTGCCACCCACAATCAGAGACATTATTTTCCTCAACTATTGCGTTTGATGTACCGAGACCCCGTATTCCAGCTGTACCGCAACCGCAAACGACATTTCGTCGTACGATATAGTGCCCTATGTTCAAATCCACGGATCGATTGGCAGGTTGTTCCTGTCCTTGTGCAGGAGGTTGACCTTGTCCTACCACGTTTCGGGGATTCCTCGAATCTTTACCCTCGTAAGCCCGATCACCCATCTCTATCCCTAATGAGTTGACGTTCCGTACTGTATTTCCCTCTATAATCCAATGATGTCCACCCATAGTAAAGAGTGCTCCTTCTCCAGTGCGAAGAAATCCATTGGCGCAATGCTCTATAATCAATCCGCTAATTCGAATATATCCTAAACCAATAGATTGGGGCTGAATTATATGATGTTGCACGGCGATTTCAAACAACTGATTATTCGGATTTTTATTACCAAATGGATGAATATGAATAGTCTTACAATCGGGCCCTACCCAGTAAGAGCCGGGTAAACGAACTAGGTCCTCATACACAGCTAATTGTGACATACGTCGTCCTTCCTGGAACAGTAAACAGCGTGGAAGTATATATGGTATGCGACCTTTCCACCTTGATGCCCAGTTCATCATCTCGAATTCTGCGTCAGTAGTGTTAGGGGTCTTTAACGGGAAGTAACCGTTTTCAAACATATTATCAGGCAGTATCGTCATCAGAATTTGCTTTGAATATGAGTTAGCAGGAAAACCCAATTCTATGTTTAATTTCAGGCTGCCTGAGGCGGCAAGCGAATCATGAGGATCGACAGATAATACCCACTTCGAAGTAATCACACGCGAGCCCCGTATTATTACCTGTTCGCCCGGTGCGGCCTCGTATGATATCATTTTGTCAGGTCCTTCTCCAGAATGGAGTGGCCGGACTAATTCCCTGTAGGTACCTGAATGTATGTAAACCCGTTCGCCAGGCTTCACAACCTGCGCGGCGTGGTTTATAGTCAGAAAAGGGTGTTCTTCTGTCCCATCATTTTCGTCAGACGCCTTTGGGTCATTCTGGCTTACGTGATAGGTTCTGGTATAGGTTGTCTGATCGCTCCAACTCATAAATGGGGTCCCGTCAGGCAGTAAAGTTTGCGAAACTAAAGGCTGGTAATTTACATCCTTCCTGATCTGCGCCTTTGAAACAAAACTATATGATAATAAAATAAAAGCTAATACAAAAAAAACGGCGATCTTTCTCATAGCAAATTGAGTTATTTACTTTATATTCATGGTTAATCGGAAATTGACTGAAAGACAAGGTTTTTGAACTTGCCGATCAGATTTTCACTCCAGTAATTATCTACCTGCGACATAAAAATTCCGATTAGATCTTCCTTCGGATCAACCCAGAAGCGAGTATAGAATGCTCCATCCCATCCGAATGTTCCGAGCGACTCGAGTTCATCAAATATTCCTCTTTCGGTACGTATCCCAAATCCATAACCGAATTTATCTCCCATTATCCCGTTGTGGGCAAAAGAAGTAAAAATGAAGATATTGCCTATAGAATTTGTAGTCATTAATTCAACACTCTTCCGGCTTAGTATCTGTTTCCCTTCCAGTTCCCCCTTATTCAATAACATTTGCGCGAATCTTGCATAATCAGTGGCAGTAGAAACCAGGCCGGCTCCGCCTGAAAAATAGGTCTGAGGTTCAGGGTATTGAAAATACTTGGTAACCTTTTCAAGTTTGCCATTGGCTCCCATTATGTATAAAGTGGCCAGTCGTGGGAACTTATCACGGGGAAGGGTAAAATATGTATCCTGCATTTTCAAAGGTTCAAAAATCCGTTTCCTCATGAATTCATCCAGTGGCATCTTGCTTACCACCTCAATGAGATAACCGAGCACATCGACAGACATGCCATAATTAAATTCTTCTCCTGGTTGTGAAACAAGTGGTAATGGTCCCAGATTTTTTATCATATCGCCTATTGTCCCTTTGGTAGGCAGCAATCCGACTGTCATTCCTGCCTGCCTGTAATATATTCCCTGCAAAGCGCTGCCATAAGTAATGCCGGAGGTATGGTTAAGCAGTTCCCGTATGGTAATTTCACTTTTTGCAGGTACGAGAATAATACTGTCAGATGTGGGAGATCTCTCAGCCACCTTAGGGTTCTTAAACTCAGGTATGAATTTTGAAACAGGATCGGTAAGAAGAAAATAGCCTTCCTCATATAAAGTCATTACGGCAACTGAAGTTATTGCTTTAGTCATTGAAGCTATCCGGAATATAGCGTCATTTGTCATTGGTTTTTTTTCTTCAATATCCTTCAACCCGAAAGATTTGAAATACCCTACTTTGCCATGACGAATCACCATAGCTACTGCACCTGGCAATTTCCCTTGTTTTATATAATCGTTTAACACCGTATCTATCCGGTTTAACCTTTCAGAAGAGAGACCTATTTTTTCAGGAACAGTGGCAGGAAGTCCCTGCCCCGGAGCAATCCATGCTGTAGATAACAGTATTAAAAAAAAGAGGATCATTTTATAAGTTACTGTAATGAAATGATTTCGTATCATTATATTTCGTTTCTAAATTGAAATCTCTAATTCTTGGTTATGGGGTCAATTTGTTTTTATCAACACAGGTAATGATTACGCTTGCGCTCTGTAATCCAGGAGACGAAGCGGTTACCGTAATAACTCCCGGGGAATATGACCTCATGGTCATCCTTGCCATACCATACCGAATACATCGTGTATCAGGAGAGGTAGCATTGTTAAAGGACATTGAAGAACCAGTAGGAAAATATCCGACACCTGAGGTTACTGTAAGAGTTATGGTGGGATTATTATCTATTGGAGTACCGTTTGCATCCGCGATTTGAGCAGAAAGCTCGCAATCGTCCATACCGTCGTTTCCAATGATGAGGGTATCCGCAGTTAGGATTATTTTAGCAGCTATACCGGCTACGGGCAATTTATAGGGAGTCCCCAGATTTTCCATCCGGTACTGATACCACTCTGGACCAGGAATTCTATAATAATCGACCACGCCGCCCAGTCCGCCATAATCACTTAGAAACGAGCCGTAGCCGTAGCCTACCCATCTGACTTGTCCTGCCCGCCAGGGATATTTCGCAACGCCGTTATGGTCGTAGTACTCGGTTATCAAACTGGGCTTCCCGGGGTTTTGATAGGTAGAGATGGTCGCTCCATCCCCATTATATCCGATGATAGGGGCCAACTGATCAAAACCACTTCGCTGTGCGCCGCCCACTGCAGACTCCCTTGAAGGATCGAGAGAATGTACAAGAGCCACCAGAACCTTATAGAAAGCTTTGCACTTGGTCATGGGTGTTCCATCTGGCACATCGAACGTTTCGTTTCCCATGCTCCAAATAATAATGCTTGGATGGTTTCGTCTTTCCCGAATAAATTCCGTTAATTGTTGCTTTAAATTTTCTTCAAACGGTTGCTCATCCTGAGTTTTGGTAGGATAGGAGCTTTGTCGCCAGCCACCGTCTTCGCTGGTGTTAAATCCGCCTACGCCCCAGAAAGAATTTTCTGCCCATGCAAGGATCCCCAACTGGTCGGTCGCATCATTCCATGAAACATCATGAGGGTTATGGCATTCCCTAATGAGATTGAAACCGGCCTCCTTCATAAGTTTTACGTCCCTTCGAAATCCCGCATTGGTCTGTGCAATCCCCCAGCCCGCACGATCGTCGTGGGCATTCACGCCATTGATCAAAACATGCTTTCCATTCAGAAAGAACCCCTGATCGGCTGTCCACTCGATTGATCTGATGCCTAGCGGACTCTCGTAATTATCCACTACGCCATGTCCATCCGATGCTGTGGTTAGCACCTTATACATATAGGGCATTTCGGGAGACCATAGATGTGGATTGGCAATGGGCTCACTGGTTTGGTCAAACTCATAAATTGTCCCTGCCATTATCGACTGAGTGCTTACCATGGATGTCACTATCGTATTGGTTGCATCTATGATGGTTGTCTTTACAGTGCAGTTTACCGGTTTAGCGTTTTCGTTTTTTATTTCCGTTTTTACCTTGACAGTTGCCTGAGACGCTGAAACCTGAGGAGTGGTGACAAATGTACCGTACCAAGTCACATGAAGCGGATTGGTAATAACAAGATATACGTCCCTGTGGATACCTCCTAAAAACAACCAGTCGGCCCCACGTGGGGCGATTTGCGGGTCCCACTTATTATTCACCCGTACTGCAATGACATTATCTCCTTCGGAGACTGCATTGGTGATATCGAAATAAAAACCTGTAAATCCGCCCTTATGGACCCCCATCAGTATCCCATTGACGTACACCTCCGCTACCTGGAAAGCTGCCTCGAATTCCAGAAAGATTTTTTTTGAGTCTTTCCATTCAGCCCTCACGTTAATATGCCTCCTGTACCAACCGTATCCTACATACCAGAAGGTCCCTTTTTTAAGTGAATAATAAGGAATATCAAATACATGGGGCAAGTTTACTTTAGTCCATTTAGCGTCGTTGTAACCGGTCGCTTCTGCACCGGTCATGTCTCCTTTATAAAATTTCCAGTCAGAATTCAGGATGATTTTTACCCGCTCGGCATTGAGAACGTTTGCCACGGCGGGAAGTTCTTTCGTATTGCACGAAGCAAGAAATGCCACTGAAACGATAAATGAAAATGCAAATACTGATATTAATAGTCTTTTTTTTATGAATTTCCTGTTAAACATATTGGTATATTTTCGCAATTAACTATTTCTAGAAAATATTATAAATCCACTTTTTTCAATTTCCATTACGATCCTGTCGATGGCCAGAGATACGGGCCAGAATCCGATCAAGAGCAACCGCATCAAAATATTCCTGATCCTGATTCTCGTAAGGTACATCAACCATTATAGGTACTTTAGGCTTCAGGCTGATAAATTTAACCAGTTCTTCCTCATGGTTCGATCCTGCGATCGGTCCGTAAACATTCCATCTCAGGCCTTCAAGGTCATAAGCCGAAGTACTAACAATCCACATGCCAATATGCTCTATGATCTCAGACGTGATTTCCTTTGGATCGGTCTTTGAGTCCATCAGCAGTGCAGTGCTAGGCGCAAGTTTCAGATTGGGGGCCCCTACCCTTTTGAGGAATTGCATCGCCTCAATCAGGTCGCTTGGCGGTCTGTTGGGCGCCAGACGAAGATAGACCGTTATATTACGCAATTCTGCTTCGCGACAAATTTTAGCAATAGTAGTATCATAACTCTTCCATGTGGCCTCATGTGAAATATTATTTTCGACGTATCTCTGAAGCGGAATCAGCAGATCATGTGCACCCAGAATTTCCATTTTCTCCACAACGTCGAGAATGCTTGCCACACTTTGTTTATATTCCGGTTCTATGTTGTTCACGATCCTGAGATCGGGAAAAAGGTTGATTCCCGATGTCAGATCCACCATAACCCTTACCTTTTGCAACCCAAGCCAGCCTGCTTCCTGTTTAAGGGTCGATTTCTCAAGATGGGCTAAGTATTTCCAGTCTACGGTAACTCCGTCATAATGCTGGAAGAAGGTCGGCCTTGTAAGTATCTCATCCTGTATATTAACGGGTCCATGCAATGGAAGAAAACGATTTTGGGGATTAGCCGGAGGAGTAATATGAGCAATTTCTTCTACCCCTTCCTCCTTCACCCTGATATGGAAGATCCGGATATCACCGCCAGCGATAGTGTTCTTTCCGCTCGTGCCGATAATTGCATTCTCAAAGCCTTCCGGTAAATAACCGATGGCTTTTTTCTCAGACTGATCAAGCGGCATTTCATCAATTGTTTGTATCGGTCCAACTTTCGATACGATCCTTAATGGCAATTCCGTCAATGAGTTATTGGAAATACCGAGAGTGTAGTCGCCAGTCCCGCGCCGGCATACGATCAGTGAAAGCCCATCACCGGCATCGAACAATTTCAGGCTCTGAAAGGCCTGATCCAGAATATCCCGGACATGATGCAGAATAGGATATGGATTTACTAACGGCTTATCTACAGGGCTTACTATTGGTTCCTTAACAGTGGTTTCTGCTCCAATCCCAAAGGGACTTGCAAACACCGTAATCATACCATTGCCCAGCGGCATCCTTATTACCGCCGGTGTCCCGTTCACACTGGCCAGAATCTGCGCTCCGGCAGGAACACTCAGGGGTAACAGTTCAAATGGCTGGCCCTCTGTGATCGAACCAGATCCAATAGAAATCTTTTGCTCACCGCTGAAAAGTCTGGCATGTCCTTCACTTTCAATACCAGCCAGACCACCTGGCAGATTCCGGAGACTGCCGGCCGTGATTAACAGATTTCCGCCATGTTCAGCATAGGTACGGAGTTTGTCGCGAACCTCTGCCCCTCCGGAAAGTTCTCCTGCTACAATCATTAACGGATACCTCTCCAGAAGCCACTCCGGTGCATCACTCAGGATGACATCAGATGCATCTCCATAGGGTGTGCTCGTTGCGAAACCTGTTTCGTCGTGAAAAAATGAAGAGTTCTGGTAGCCCGGGTAAAGCATATCAAAAATATTGTTTGTGAGATAATCTCCGCTGCCGTACGGAAGATTTCCCCACACACGGTAAAGGATATTATCGTAATCCGGAAAAATCCAGCCCATATAGAAATCCATCATAATACATATCGGCGTTTGCATTACGCCGGGTTGGCCATTTACCCTGACCCATCTCTGGGCCGACTGCTGAATTTTACCGATAGGTGATAAGCTGTCGCCAGCGAACCATTCATTCTCGAAACCTACCAGCATTGAGTTATATAAAATGTGGCTGTAAAGAAGACGTTTCAGAAGACTGAGACTGGTTCCCTTTGTGGGACTGCTTCTGGTGTCACCATAGCTCTTTCCTCCCCAGCGATTATAAATTGAGGCATTACCGAACCACGGCACACCATACTCTTTACCTGCACCACGGTCAAACGCGTAAAACACCTGGGCATTTGGGTGTTCCTGCGCTGCCTCGGAACCTACTAATGTATATAACCCCTCCTTTAAAAAATAGTGCCCGTATGTAATAGCCGTAAGAGCGGCCATTTTGTTTCCGCACTCACTTGTTATCTTCTCCATATGCCTGTGAAAATTCAGATATTGCTGGGGCCGGTTAGCTGACGAAGGATACATCTGGCTGGCATAAGCTATAACGTAGCGTCCATCCTGTTCTCCCATATCCATGCCCAGCCAGTGGTCTCCGAGTTTTGTCTCAAACAAGCTTGATATCTCGGGAGTTAAGCCAACTTGCTGCCACTGCCCACCAGAGCCTGAACCCGGAACATAGCCCCATATCTCATACAAGAATAGGTCACGCTTTTTTATTTCGTCTACCAGATCGGGGATGTTTTTAGCAACAAGGAATGAATTATTCGGCCAGATGAAATCGCCCAGATCAAATGTCTTTGTAAAACGCTCTATCTCCTCAGCGTAACCGGTAAGTTGTCCGTTTACCACACGAAATTGTCGCAGCGTTGTGAAATGCGTCCGGTCACCCATGAGGTTCCAATCCGGTGGCTTCACATGCCTGCGGGCATCATCCGGGTATTCGCGTGGATTGAGTAATTGCCCGTAAACCTTTAACCTGGCAGTGTGGATTGTCTGTGCACGCAGTGGTTGAACAATAACTAAAGTCAATATGAAGGCAATGGAAAGTCCAGATATCATTCTATTCATGAGTTCGTCTTTGATATTTTTAATATAATAATTAAACAGATCTACCAGGCTTCTATAGATAGTATATATAAAATCCTGTTACTGATAGAAACTGAAAAAGAAAATAATAAACCTTGCAAACAGATTTGGAAACTGAAATTCAGGTATTCTTATATATAAAAAAATGATGGAGGTTAAGAAGTCTCAACCTCCATCAAATAACTAATTCCATCCCGGGTTTTGAACAAGCTTTGTATTAAGCGTAAGCTGATCTAATGGAAGTGGATAAAGATACAGCTTTTCATCCCATGTGCGCGATGCAACTGTATATGGCTGCAGCAGTTTTTTTGTTTTACCGTCCCAGTCAGTTATGGTCAACAGTGGTCTTCCGGAAAACTGATCTAATCCATTATTGTAATATTTATACCTAGCTATAACACCAGAATCGACCACAAGGCCTACCATTGTTTTAGGATTCTCAATGAGTTTACCGGCATGCCAACGAACAATATCATCCCAGCGAAAACCTTCAAAAGCAAGCTCTATCCTGCGCTCACGCCTTAATTCATATATAAGAGGGGATACAACATATCCGTACCGTGGCTGGCCATTTATAAGCGCATTCGGATCGGTTGGGGGATTTAGTGTTAAACGACCCATTGTAAAATTTCCGGGTTCATCCAGTCTGGCACGAAGCAAATTAATGGAATTGTCCAGATCGCCCTGTGTAATGGTGCCCAGTTCAGCTTTTGCCTCAGCAAATGTTAACAGAACTTCGGCATACCTGAAAATAAACCAGTCATCAGTTGTCGCATTAGCATCATTCTCTTTTACTATAGGATCTCTGAATTTAGCCATAAGATATCCTGTCGGACATATACTCCCAGTAACCGGAGTCACTGGGTACGTAACAAGATCAGCTCCGTTCATAAACATTGGCAGGAATTTATTATCAATCATGTTCCTTAATCGGGGATCCCTATGAGCCATTTCCATCCACACAGAGTCATCGCCAAGATATAACGGGCTAAGTGAAATTGGCAAACCATCTGTGCAAAGGAATGACTCGATGAAATCTTTGGTTACCCCATATCCTGCTCCAAATCCACTTCCTGATTCTCTGTTTGTTACAATACCAAGTATATAAATGCGGGGAAGCACACACTCAGGATTGGATGTCAAATCTTCCTGTATAAATTGTTGCTTATAATACAAGGGATAACCCTGAAAGGAATAAGGACCAGTTCCTTTCACAATATTATAACCTCCGTTAGTCATTATGTCTTGAGCAGCAGAAACTGCTAATGTCAAATAAGGTTCCCATCCGCTGATATTTCTATATTTCAGATAGGTTCCCTCGTAAAGACAAACACGCGCCAACATCTGCAATGCGGCATAATGGTGCAATCTTCCAAGATCTACCTTTGCAGGGATATGAAGATGTGAAACGGCAAATTGAAGATCGGTAATAATACTATCTACCACCGTCTTCATTGGAGTACGGGCAGCGAATAAAATAGAATTGTCCGTTACATTAAGATTTTTGTCTATCCAGGGAACATCTCCGAAGGTTTTAACTTTATTGAAATATTCATTAGCCCTGAAGAACCTGATTTCTCCGATATATTGATTAATATCTGCCGTATCACCAACAACCGTCTTATAATGACTTAAAGCGTAATTCAGATTTCTGATATTTGACCAGTCGGTGTAACTCCAGCCGCCACCAGATGGAGGCACTGCCATTGCATCAAAAAGAAGTGGATCTGGTGTACTTGCGAGAAGGTTATCGCTGGGAGAGTCGTAAAAAACCTGGTATGTGGAATTAGCAGCTGGCCCTGGAAGAGTGGTATAAAAACCGTTAGCAAACAACTTCATATCAGCTGGAGTTTTCCAGAAGTTTAAATCGGTAATTGAATCCTGAGGAATAGTATCGAGTACTTTTTTACAAGAAGAAATAGCGACTAGTATTCCTGCTATAATAATTATATAATGTTTAATTTTCATCTTATTATGATTTTAATAATTTAAAATGTAACGCTAATACCAAAATCGTACGATGAAGGTATCGGATATGAATTGGATGAATTGGCTTCAGGATCATAAAGTTGAGTGAGTTTGGTAAAAGTCAGAACGTTCTGCATTGTAAAATAAACCCTTAAGTTACTTATTGATACCTTTTTTACTATTTCTTCCGGTATTGTATACCCTAGGGTTAACTGCTTAAGTCTCATATAAGCTCCATTCTGAAGATACCTTCCACAAATCTGTCTGTTTCCATGTCCTCCATCGCCCCATCCACTTAGATAATTATTGGGGAAATAAGCATTCGGATTTTGAGTTGTCCAGTAGTCCATGGCATATTTCGAAGGAGCAAATCCAGAAGTCCCATTAGTTCCAAAAAAGCGATCCTGATCAGCCCAGTCTAGATTAGGCCAAATATCTCTTTTCCCTACGCCCTGTAGAAATAAACTTAGATCAATTCCTTTCCATGCACCATTCATTGTCACACCGTACAGATATCTGGGTGTACTGTTACCGATAATATGCTGGTCCCCCGGATTGGATAGTGTATTGTTTCCAAATGTAATTTTGCCATCACCGTTCCTGTCGACATATTTTACATCACCAGGATTCCATGTTCCCGCATATAACTGAGATTGGTCAGGCGAGGAAGCTATTTGAGCACTAGATTGAAACAATCCGGCTGCGTCAAATCCCCATATATCTCCAATTTTTTCACCTGCATAATAACTGCTCAACAGACCGCTAGGATTCGAATACTTTGTAATTTCAGATTGAGCATCAGATAAGTTGGCCGAGATACTATAGGAAAAATCTCCGATGTGGTCCTTCCATGTAACATCAAAGTCCCAACCATAGGTTTTCAAATTGGCAGCATTTTGATTGGGAACTGCTGCACCAAGCACCGCTGGAAGAGTTTCTCCTGGCGTAAGCATTCCTATTGTGGCTCTATTGTAGTAGTCATAGCTTACTGATAATTTATCCTTAAAGAAGCCTAAATCAAAGCCTATATCCCATTGATTTACTTTTTCCCAAGTTAAAGAAGGGCTGACCAGACTGCCTGCCTGCATGGTGACGGGCGTAGCTCCTCCAAGTATGTATGAGGCTATATTGCCTGCTGCTCCCGGACTTGTAGGGGCAGTAGTAATAATATAGGAAGAAACATAAGGGAAGTTCCCTGGAACATTCTGGTTACCTAAAGATCCGTATGAGCCCCTGATTTTGAGAACATCGACGTAAGATTTCAGATTATCCCAGAAAGCTTCTTTCGATATAAGCCAGCCTCCTGATACTGAAGGAAAGAAAGCGTACCTGTCATTTGTCGGAAATTTCGAAGAACCATCATATCTTCCATTAAGTTCTAATAGATATTTACCGTCATAATCATAATTAAATCTGAAGAACTCTCCCTGAACCGCCCAGAGTGTATTACTTCCATTGACAGTCGCTATCCCTGTTGCCGCGTTTATAGCTGGAAGATCATTATCAATCAGGTTTAATCTTTGCGCACTAAAGAACTGTGTGCTTTGGGTTTCCTGGTTATATCCTACCAGAATTTTAAAATTATTTTTTGAAAAGCTCTTTGAATAATCCGCATATATATTTACTGCATTGTAGAAACGAAGAGTATTATCATCTGTAATGGAATTTGGATTTGTCCAGGGATAAAGAGCTGTTGTTCCATCTGCTCTTGGTTCATAATACTCACGAATATAAAGGTCATGATTTTGATTATACGGATTAAAGGTATAATCTGCATTAATATTTAAGTCTTTTATAGGGCGGATTGTAATAGTACCTGTCAAAAACAAATCATTGGTCTTAGTATGATCCCAACCACCTTCTGCAGCATTAGAAAATGGATTAGTAAAATGTCCTTCTCCAGACCATGAACCGTCAGGAAGTTTTATAGGAATCAGGGGGGAGATGTCCCAATTTTCGTATCCCATTGAGGTATTTTGTGAAGGATGATCCTGATAACCATTTGAATATTTTGTTCTTCCTGAAACCGTCAACCAATTAGATAAATCAGAGGTGACATTAATACTTATGTTATGCCTGTTATATAAATCATTATATGGAGTCAAATTTCCGGTCTGGCCCATTAAACCATAGGAAACATAGTATTGGGTCTTCGCCGAACCTCCAGACAGACTGATATTTAATTGTTTCACTGCACCATTTTTATAAAGTGCATCAGCCCAATTAGTATTAGCACAGTAATTATATACTCCGGTAAGATCAATTGAGGGATCATAGAAAACATCCGAATTATGAGCAGGATCATTATAATAAGCTAGAATATGCTGCGTAGTTCTTTGATCAAACTGTAATACTCCAGTTGTATTCATACTGGCTTGATTAACAAAATCAAGATACTGCTTGCTATCAGCCATTTGTGGAACATTGGTCGGATGTTGGATAGAATAAGAGCTTGAAATCGTTAAAGTCGATTTCTGATCTTTTTTACCTTTTTTTGTAGTAATAAGTATCACACCGTAAGCAGCTCTTGCTCCATAAATTGCAGCCGATGAAGCATCCTTCAGTACTGTGACGCTTTCAATATCCTTAGGATTCAGTGTATTTGGATCTGCTACAACGCCATCTATCAGGACGAGAGGGCTGCCCCCATTTATAGATGTATAACCCCGGATATTGAATGCTGCTCCGGATCCTGGTGAATAACTGCTCTGAGATACCTGTAGGTTTGAAATAGTACCCTCAAGGCCTTGTCCTAGATTGACGAGCGGACGACTTTCTAAAACCGTAGAATTTACCTGAGCTACTGCGCCTGTAAGATCTGCTTTTTTCTCTGTTCCGTAGCCAACTACGACCACTTCATTAAGTCCGACAGCCGCTTCTGCCATTATTACATCTACTTTTGTTCTGCCATTTAAGGGAATTTCCTGTGTGGCCATTCCTATAAAAGAGAATATTAACGTAGCGTCCTGAGGAACATCATTTAAAATGTATTTACCTGACGCGTCAGTAAGAATTCCGTTAGTGGTTCCTTTGATAAGAATGGTAACACCCGCCAACTTGTTCCCTGATTCATCGGTAATGGTTCCCGTAATTTGTTTTTGTTGATATTCTGAAAGTATTTCAGATTGGTCATCTGAGGTGAGAACAACCTGACGGTCAAAAACAGCAAACTTAACTTTCTTATCAAACAGATTGCTTAAAATGTCTTTGATTGTTTCGTTCTCCGCATCAATATTTACTTTCCTTTCAACATCGATTAGTTTAGGACTGTAAAGAAAATAGAACTCACTCTGATTTTCAATCTCCTTCAGTGCATCTGAGATTTTAACATCTTCAAGCTTTAGGGTTAGCTTAGTCATCTGAGAATATGTTTCAGTTGCCCAGAGCTGAGAAATTGTCAGGATAGATAATAGTAGGGTTAGTTTCATGACATTGATTGTTTTTTTTGAAAAGAATCCAGAAAGGTTCCTTTCACAATAATCTCGAAATTTTTTCATAGATTTGAATGGATTAAGTTTACTTAAGTTTTTTAACAGAAATCTAGTTCTTAGTCTGGCGGGATTGTGTGGTAGCACTATCCCGCTTTTTTCATAATTAGCTTTGTTTCATAAGCATATCATTTTATTGGTTAGGATCATGTTCGTATTCTATTTGTTCTTGTAACTCAGGATGATTTTTCTCTTGGAAAAGGTTCCCGAACTTATTTCTTTCCTATTTGAAATAGAATATTTCACCGGGGACACAAGGGCAATAAGCTCCATTACCTGAGGTAGTGTTTCATGAACAAACGTAGCGGTATAGTTAAGATCAAGTAATTCGGGATCTTTTATCTGAATATCAACATTAAACCATCTGCTTAGTTTTTTAACAACTTCTCCAATTGGTTCCTTATTAAATACAAGTTTCCCGTCTTTCCACGAAAAATACCTGTCATCATTGATAGTTCTGGTACTGATTTCGTTATTACTGATATGAAAAACAGCCAATTCAGTCGGTGTCATTCTTGACAGAGTGATTATCTTCCCATCTGGCTGAGTTTGTTGTAACTCAACGTAACCTTCTATAAGTGAAGTTTCTATTCTGTCTTCGTCAGGATAAGACATTATATTAAATGTAGTCCCAACAGCTTTAATCTGAATTTTTCCCGTTTTTACGATAAAAGGGATTTTTGGATTATGAGCTACTTTAAAATATCCTTCTCCGGTAAGCTCAACTGTCCGGATATCTCCATGAAAGATTGCCGGATATTTTAATGAACTGCTATGGTTCAGCCAGACTATTGAACTATCAGGCAAAACAACTTTAGTAATCGCATCTGCAGAAGAAAAGACCTCATTATATGCCTGAGTTATAAAAATCTGATTATGCCTGGTTGTCCGGTATTTAGAAGAGATGTACAAACCATATGTCAAAACCGGAATCATAAGTATTGCTGCAGCCTTTGTAAGAATATTTAAAAAATGCTTTCTCCTGTTATACTTTATTAAATTCTGATCAGCTTTCTCAATAAGCTTTTTCGATTGGCCCAGATTGACTTTGTGGTGAATTTTGTCCAGAATAAAATCAAAATCTGTTTGTGGGTTACTCTCCTCATCAGACAATTCTTCCCATATACTCAATAAAAGAGCTTTGCTTTCAGAGATACAGGCAGAGCTATTAAACCATTCTAAAACCGATTTCAACTCTTCTTCTGAGCATGTATTATTACAATAATTTTCCAATAATTTTTTATCCATTTCTTAAAAATATTTTAGGCAAAAAGCACTTCCGGTCCTATACCGGAAGCGCTTCATTACCCTTAACTAACCTGACAACTAACCAAACATAATCCCAAAAACCCAATCTGTATCCGTATAAAAGTAGTATTGACTTCAACTGATTAGCCGGGCTTTTCAATAGTAAGACGTAGTAAAAGGTAATAACCACTACCTGGAAAATAAATTTATATAAATTAATTTTATTACTTTGAATATCAATACTATACAAAAAGATGCAAAAAGAGTATTGCAATGAGAGAATAATTGCCCAGTTTTTTACGGATAGTTTTTAGTGCCCGAGACATATGGTTTTCAATAGTATTTACAGAAATATCTAAGAGTACTGCAATTTCGCTATATTTCAGGGCTTCAACCTTATGCAGCAGATAAACCTCTTTTTGGCGCTGAGGTAATGCGTATACAATTTCATTTATTTTATTTGTCAACTCAGTATATTCAAGTTCCATATTGACAGGCTTCTCGTAGATTATTTGCAGAGACTTCAAATATTCAACAAACTTAGATTCCATCGCTTTTTTACGGAGAATGGAAATAGCTGAATTATAAGTTATAGCGAATATATAGGATTTAATTGATGAGTCCTTCTCAACTTTATGTCGATTTTCCCACAAATTAAGAAAAACATCCTGAACAAGGTTCTCTGTCTCTTCATGTGATTTAAGAAGAGAATAACCAAACTTATAGAGCTTTTTACTATACTTTTTATATATAAGATCAAAAGCAAACATATTGTCAGCCTTGATTTCCCGCATTAATTCTTCATCACTATATAAAATAAGTTCTTTCATATAAGGTGACTTAAAATATCAATGTAAAATAATTAACTTATTTCGCTTCGGTTATCAAAAATACAACTCTTTATTCAAATCCAAATATAATATACTAAGCGCTTTAAGATTAAATTTTGATAAATTACATGCTAACAGTGGCTCCTTTTTTCTTGCATTATCTTGCATCTATCTGAATTTTGCCATTCGGATATTTTTTTGCAATCATTATAATCCCAAGCTAATAAATTTTTGTTACATATGGAAAATATAAATGATTCAAAAAAGTGATGAAATCTCTTCTTATTTAATATACCTTCGAATAAAAACCATTCTTTTAGGTAAGGGCTTAATTTCCTTCAGCATATGTCGTATATTCGTGCCTTTATCAGTAAAAAATAATTTTTAAATTTTAATATTTACTTACACGGTAACTTTCGCGATTACTTTAAAGCATAAAAGTAATATTATTCTTACTATAACAAATTCTTTTAAGAAATAATTTGATTTTTCAAAGAACTAGCAAACGCGTACAAACGGAATACCAAGTATGCAAGACAGTTTATTCAGCTTATTGGCGATGTGGCCCACGCCGATGGCACAATGATGAGCCGGTCCTTGTTTTGACCAACAGTTCACGAAATCTTTTGCACCGATTGAAAATCTGTATCGGCTGTTCGTATTCCCAATTTCGAGCACAGGTCCAGGTACCGATTCACCTTCGGCAACAAGTAGAAATAAACCCTCTTTATTCTCTACCACAGAAAGCAGTGTGACCGGTCCATGCTTAACAGTCATCTGAATGGACAATCCTTTGCCTGGTTTTCCATGAAAGACAGGAAGCGGAACCAGTTTTACCTGTCCTTCGGCAATGGCAAAGTGAGCCGGGCCATCATGTCCCAGAATAATTACATCATCTTTAAAATCCATCAGGTAAAATTCGGAAAATGATCCACCGGCTCCAAATTCGGCTAAGATTTTCATTGCTTGCGCATTTTTTACTTCACATTCGCCAGCTACGGGAATGTTTTTTCCTGTCAGTAGTGTATTTCCGGCAATGACTGATGTAGCGATGTTTTCATAATCGTTACCCGACACGCCTTCGTAGTAATAAGCCATCGAGCCAAGATTATGGGCCTCTATAATTTTGTCAAGCGAAACGGATGTCTGAGCTGCGCGAACAATTTCATCCTTCCCGCATTCCGGAACTACCTCAAATACGGTTTGAAACTCATTGATCTTGGCATCTATTTCTGCACTTGAAACTTCGTCCCGGTATTTCTTAAGTTCGCACATTTCAAGTAGTTCAATATGGGTCCCGAATATGACAGATTGTTTGGTGAGGTCGGTATAAACATCCAACATTCCACAGTAATAATGCCCTAAAACTCCGAGACGGTTTTTGCGCATGGCAACAGCTACCCTGGCAGCTTCAGTCCATGCCTGAATTTCATGCCAGGCATCATTATCTTGCAGATAGCCAGTTACTAAATCGTACTGGATTTCCGAGCGGTTGAATACACTGGCTATTTCGGGAACCGAGCAGGCCTGGCAATGCTCGAGCCATACTCCGGTCATTTTCCCACGATCACCCAACTTGTTGAAGCTTTTATAGTCGAGCTGGGCAACCGGTTGCATGTTGAGAATAATCACAGGTACTTTCACTTTCGCTGCCACAGCCAAAACAGTGGATGAAAGGGCATATGTGGATACATATAGAAAGAGTATTTCCACATCGCTGCTCTTTAATAATAATGCAGCATCCTGTGCTTTCATGGGATTGTCTACCATGCCAGCATCTATTACTTCAACGCCATAACCGGCAATCCTGTTTTTAATCTGTTCCTGATATGCTTTCAGTTTGTCATATAGTCCTTTGAATTGTCCCCAGTATGTATCCAGTCCAATTCCAAATAAACCCACTTTTGTCATTTTCAATAAATTAAGTTTTTTAAAAATATGTTCTTCTATTAAAGACACATAGCAGTAAAATTAAATTAGTTTTACGAAGTTATTTAGTTATCCTGAAGGAATACTTTCCCGACCCGATATAGCATATAAGTTGTCCATTCCCCCTTTTCAAAACCTGAACATCGGAAGATTTCCCTAATACTTTGTCCCCTTCCGTAACGATTGAGGTTTCATTTACAGGAAGAAACAATGTTGCTGATGAATTAGCAGGAATTTCAACGTTAATAAGGGTAAAATCCTTTCGTTTTTCCCAGTTACATATAATTTGGCCATAAGGTGACTGATACGAAGTGTTTGCAAAATTAATATCTCCAACCATTTCAGGCTTTATAAGTATTTCTTTGAAACCATAGGAATTTGACTGTTGATCAATTCCGCCTAAGCTTTCATAAAACCACTCCATCAAGTGGCCTAACATCATATGATTGTTAGAGGATATTTCATTTGCTGACCAGGATTCGGTTAATGAAGTTGCTCCTCTTTTTAATTGGAAACCATATCCGGGAACATCGTCGCGTGCGTTCATTTCGAATAACAACTGTGATTTTCCGTTTTTTGTCAGAGCTTCAATAAGGTAATGAAATCCAATATCTCCTGCGGTGAGGGCCTTATTGCCGGTAATGATTGAATCAACCAGGTTATTCAGAACTTGTTCTTTGATCTTTTCATCAACCAGTCCAAAACAAAGTGGCATCGACATGGCTGTCTGGCTTCCGGTTGAATATACGTTGGTTTTAGTATTAAAGAATTTATTATTGAAAGCTAGTTTCACTTTCTCTGACCAATCAAAATAAAAGCTTTTCTCCTGGTCTTTATGGAGTACTTCTGCCATTTGTGCGAGCAATTTAAGATCGTAATAATAAATTGCGGTTGCCGTAAGCTCGCGTGGAGTGAGCTGTGCCGGTCCGGGATCTTTAGGCCCCAGGTCGTACCAGTCACCAAGGCCGTACGAGAGAATATGATTATTTGCCTTGGTTCCCAGGTATTTTACATAACGGGTCATCATTGGCCAGGCCTTTTCCATAACCGACTGATCTCCATACCATTTATGTACCAGCCATGGTAAAATAACAGAAGCGCTTCCCCATTCGGGAGAATCACGGAAGCCATCTCCAAATGGCACATATTCCGGAGCGATATCTGGCACGAGGCCATTCTCCAATTGAGAATCCGACATATCGTTCACAATCTTTTTGTATAGGTGCAAAATGTCGAAATTAAAATTCACGGAATTCCCCATCAGAAAAGTTTGTTCGAGCCATCCCAGTTTTTCCCTATGGGGACAGTCAGTAACTATACTTTGGAAGTTGCTTTTTATGGCCCAGTTTATTAAGGTATAGATGCGGTTAAAAAGTTCGTTTGAGCATTGAAAAGAACCATTCTGCGGACTGGAGTTTCGGGTATGCATTAAACTTAAAGAAATAACCGCAGGAAGTTCGCCTGGTGATTTGGATGTATCGGGGATTGCTCCTTCAACCATTACATAGCGGAAACCATAATAGGTAAATTTCGGCCTCCAGGTTTCAACTCCGTCTCCTTTGAGGGTATAGTTAAAATAGTATGGCTCTCCGCTGGCTTTCTGATTAATTTCTTTTTGAGGTGTAAGTAATTCCCCGGGAATGAGTTTAATTACCTGTCCTTTTTTCCCTTTAACCTTCAATTCAATAATACCTGAAGCATTTTGACCAAAATCGTATAAATATTTTCCGGTTTCATTCTTTTGGATAGCCTTTGTATTAAATGTTTCCTCAACAGTAACTGAATAATCCTGTTCAGCCTTAAGAGTCCCTTTTGGCACATGTGGAAGGATTGCTGCTTTCCAGATACGATCATCGAACCCTTGTCTCTCCCAGCCTTTTTGCTCGAGACGGGCATCGTAATCTTCACCACCGTAAATACTGGAATAGGTAATTGCCGAAGGAGCTGTTTTCCAGTCAGCCCCGGAAACAATATTTTCCTCTGAACCATCGGAATAGGTGATCTTTAGTTTGCATATCATCTTAGGCATGCCATAAGCAATAATCAGTTTCCAGTACCGCTCGCGGTTAATATTATAAAAACCGTTGCCAACAATCGCTCCAATAACATTTTCCCCTGTCTCAAGGTTTTTAGTTACATCATATGTATTATATAAAATAGTTTTATCATAACTTGTCCATCCGGGAGTTAAAAAGCCTTTCCCTATTTTTGTACCATTCATGTAAACTTCGTATTGACCTAACCCGGTGATAAAAAGACTGGCAGAGGCAATTTTCCTGCTGAGTTCAAATTCTTTTCTGAACAAAGGAATAACAGGCCTCTGCAATGCTTTATTCCCTATATTGTTTTGAACTGAGGCCATGCCAGGGACAACTCTCATGGAATCGGGTAAATCTTCATAGCCAATCCATTGGGCGTTGCTCCAGTCGCCCGCGTTCATCAGCCCCATTCCCCAGGTTGCAGATTCGCTCCATCCTGTAGTTTTGCCCGAATCATCCCAAACCATTACCTTCCAGAAATAGCGTTTTGAGGATTGTAACGGTACTCCCTTATATGGAATAAGGATAGATGCGCTTGAGTTAATTTTTTTACTATCCCATACATTTCCAAGTTCAGCAGAAAGTTTATTGGGATTGTCGGATACGATTATCCTATAGGCAGACTGTTTAAAATTTCTGATTTCTGATTGTATTTGCCAGCTTAAAACAGGATGCAGAGCATCAATACCCAGGGGGTTGATGAAATTTTCACATTTCAGGTTTGTAACCTTAATGTAATTTTTTTCTGGTGCATTTGAAGTAAATACAATGAGTACCAGACAAATGGTTACTAAAAATTTCATAGGGTTTTCAATAAATTTATGACTGAGCTTAGTTATTATCGCTATCATTTGATTTCTATTTTAAATGCAATGGACGATGAATTCATTAAGCCACCAGAAAAAACAATTTTCCAAACAGGGATTTTTACATCAGTATAT
Source organism: Bacteroidales bacterium (assembly GCA_003162595.1). Classification (GTDB taxonomy): domain Bacteria; phylum Bacteroidota; class Bacteroidia; order Bacteroidales; family VadinHA17; genus LD21. The sequence continues at coordinate 36,632 of PMNJ01000345.1, forward strand.
CTTTCGGGATTCGATTCTATCTGGATCGCTAAAACCTCAATTCCGTTAACCCATACTTTTGGCCTCGAAATGGATTGAATGAACATTGATTGAACTCCCGGAGGTGCCATAAACCTATACCATCCGAATTCTCCTTTTGATTGTGAGAAGCAATTAAAAGCAAGTACGGATGGTTTAAGGTACCATTCTGTCGCGAGTTGAACTGGCTGTTTCCATTCTGAGGTTAGTTGGTTATCTTTGAAAACAAAATACCCACGACCCACAGCATTATACTTCAAGATAACAGGATTGCTGCCAGATTTCAGTTCAACTCAATTCTGTACGTTTGGTAGTAACGCATGATTCAAATAGACTTTTACTGGCAATAATCCGTTCTTGCTAATTTTTGCCTTCATTTGTTTTAGTACTGTAACCGTCTACCACAAATAATAAACTGAACCTTCTTTTTCAGCTCTCAGAGGATAAACAGGTGCAGATTTATTTTACTTATCAGACATAAAAGAGGAGGCTTACCATATCTCCTCAATTAAGAGACGCCTTATTATTGGTTTGATTATTTTTTAATTTTAATTTCTTTCCCGTTATACTCGACAATCTCTGCCTTTTTAGCCGGTTCTACTCCGGTGCCATTATTACTATTAACCAAAACAATTTTAAATGTTCTTTTCTCCAACATCCCGGGGAATTTACCATTTCTGTCATTTATTGTAAAGGTTTTTTCAGCTTCATTCCAGTTCATGGCAATTGTGGAATACTTTCCTGATTCGTAATTATAGGTATCGTTTTCATCCTCATAAAGAACGAATTTGGCATCAGCGCCAGTATAGATACGGATTTCGATTGGGTCTGCAGCTTTTTCAGTAGCATACTGAAGGTAGGGTCCCATTGGGATAATTGAACCGGCCCTTATATAAAGAGGAATGGTTTCGATTGGAGCATCAGCATCTATTGTTTGTCCGCCGGTAATCAATTTACCTGTCCAGAAGTCGTACCAATTTGCCATTTTCGGAAGATATACCTTTCTGGTTTTCTTAATATCCTTGTTATTTGAAAGACTATATAAACTCTTTGTGACCGGGCTCACCATAAAAGCCGGACCAAACATATACTGATCAGGAATTGATTTAATAGCAGCATCATCAGGAAAATCGAAAGCAAGCGATCGCATAATGGTATAGCCTTCGCTGGTTACTTTCCAGGCAAGCGAATAGATGTAAGGTAAAAGCCGGTAGCGTAAATTGTCGTAATTCAACAATATAGATTTCGTTGTGGCATCCCAGTTGTCGGAGAATAGAGCCCTCTCGCCTTTTCCGTGAATTCTGAAAATGGGGCTGAATGTTCCGAACTGAAACCATCGTGTAAATAACTCACGGTTATTCGGTGTTGACCAATCAGGAGCCTGCCAGTGAAAATGGTAGCCGCCAATATCTGAAGTCCAGTAAGGAATACCCGATGCACATGCATTAATCCCCTGAGGTACCTGGTTCCTGTAAGCATTCCATGTGCAGGTAACATCTGACGACCATAATGTTGCAGCATTTCTTTGCTGCCCTGCAAATGCCTGACGGATAAGGAAAAAGGCTCTTTTTTCCGGAATATCTCTTCTCCAGTTATTGTATAAACCGGTAGCATGCATTAAGGAATAAGTATTCATGTAATCTATACCCCTTCCAATAGCAAAATTGCTTTTTCTTCTTGCATCAAGATCGCCTCCGTTATCGGGTTCGCACTGGTCAATCCACCATGCATCCCAGCCGTAACGCCCTATCAGACTGTCGTATGCCTGTTTCCAATATAGTGCTCGGGCCTGAGGGCTGTGAGCATCATAATAACTATCCATAATATGGGTCATTGCATTATCCCATAAAATATCTGTCATTCCTCCGGAATGAGTCATCTGGTCAAATGTCTTTGTCCCTTTTGAGAAAACAGGCCAGATGGAAATCATGGCATGAATATTTGCCTTATGCAATTCATCGACCATTGCTTTTGGGTCGGGGTATCTTTCGGGCCACATTACGTGCGATCCAATAACATTTGGTTCCCAGTAGAACCAATCCTGGACAATACAATCAACAGGGATTTTGTTAATACGGTATTTATCTTTAACCGATAAAATTTCTGCCTGACTTTTGTACCTGTCCTGCGACTGGAAAAGGCCAAATGACCATTTCGGGAACATTGGGGCGGTTCCCGTGGCATTGCGGTAAGAAGCTACTATATGATCGAAATCGGGGCCATAGATTAAATAATAATCGACCATATTACCACTTTCCGATACATATTTGAATTTGGTATTTGCAGCCTCAGCACCAAAGAAGCTGGCAACCGAGTAATTATCCCACATAAGGCCATAACCTCTGGTAGAGAGAAGTACCGGAATTGCACCAGTCATATACTTGATAGCCATTTCCTGATTCCGGCCTTTATAGTTTATCGAAAGAGAATCTTCAGGATGACATCCCAGACCATAAAGTGATTCATCTGCCGGAGAATCAAACTGAGTTGTGCAACTATAAACCGGAATACCGGCAACTGTAGCCTCTGACATCGATTTACCATTCAATTCATCCTCGCTAAGAATAAGATTTCCTTTTAGATCTGTGTATTTGACAAAATTGCTAATCTTGTTTACTATTACCTTTAACTGGGCTGTACTTATGATAATTTCGCTGGTATTCTCATTTATTGTGAAGCCAGGAGTGATTTTCCATTCATTTGTGATTACCAGTGAAGGTTTGTCAAGGAATAATGGCAACGAAGTGTATTTTACCTCAACAATATTGTCCGTGCATATTTTCACTTTCATCATTCCTTTGTCCAGTATGCAGGTTATCCCATCGTTGTTTTTTGTAAATGATACAACTTTTGCCTGAGTTGCAACAGAGAAGATAACTAATGCCAGTACTGACAGGAGTTTTTTGGTTTTAAAAGCCGTAAGTTTCATTTTTAAGTTTTAAGTTTCAAATACTAATTAGTCTGGATAATTATAAATATTTACCTGTATTATTGTTCATTTAGTCCAGCAAATGTAAAGAATTGAGCAGTGTTTTCAAAGTGATTCTGTTATTATTCCATCATCGTTCATAAGAAACTGTTTTGAAATGGAATATGGCTGATTCTGAGGGATAAGCACGGTATTTCCCAATTCTGTAAACCGGATCGCCACTGCTCAAAAATCCTGCTTCATCACCATTATGGAGTACGATTGGTTTCCATAGACCATTTACATATGTTCCTTCCCAGGCGTCTTTCAACCATACTTCCTTTTTAGGGTTTGTGGAGTAAGTACTGACAGCAAGGTTCATCCCTGCTACAATAAACTCGTTCTCACCGGTCTGTATAAAAATGCCATAACAGGCAGGATTTCTCGGCCTTGCAAAAGGATTATTTGGTTCAGCAACAGGTGGACGACGGAAGAATGGCCTCTGAAACTTTATTGAGACTGTAATATCGCTGTTTAATTTGATATCGCGACCAATAGTATCGCCCTGACTTTTATAAAGCCCGAACATTTTACCACTACCCTGATATTTGGTAATCAGTGGCATCAACCTGGTTAACAGCTCATACTCATTAGCCATAACATTCCCCTGGTTATCAATACCAAAGGGAGAAAAGCAGATGGCATCGTGTTCGGCAAAAGCGTAAGTCCCCGGACCATCGGTAGTATTCGTTTCCGGTATAAACAAGGGGTTATCGGCCCTGTGAAAAAATCTGGCCTCATCCTTGAAATCACCGCCATAAAGGTCGGGTGACAGTATATCAATTGACGGCGCACCTTCCTTCCAGATGTCATGCACGGTCAAAATAGGGCCGCCACTAGGGTAATTTCCCGGTTTTCCAGGATTCGGCCGTGGGTTGGGCATCCAGCAGTTTGCATACATTGGAATATTGTAGGCTTTTTTCCCAGATTCAGCAACTGCGTTTAAATAACGGGAATAATTCCAGGCCATAAAGAATAAATCGGCATCATCATTCTTCCCAAATATTTCAGCCCAGGTACCTTTTGTTTTGGAACCATTACTCTCCCAGACAGTTTTCAGTTCAATCTGCAGGGTCTGCCTGTTTTTTATCATGTATTGAATAAGTTCTTCGGGTACCTGCGATTCAAACGTTTTATTGGCTTCTGAACTGAAGTCCCTCGTCTGACCAAGTGTTCCCACTTCATTTTCAACCTGAATCACAAGGATAGTGTTCTCTTTACTATCAACTTCAGCTATATGCTTCATCAGTGCATTGAACGCTTTGGCATCAGCATCACAGGTTGCAGCGCATAGGGGAGTAAGAGTACGTGTATTTTCACCCTTGTCGTTCTTAACCCTTGCAAACCGTTTGGTATCGCTTATTACCCATACAGGTGCGTAAGGTGAAAGACCATTTTTCCATGTACCAAACCACAAAATTCCCAGTTTCATATCATTTTCACGGGCAACTCTTATGAGTTCATCCACTGAGGTAAAATCAAATATGCCTTCTTTTGGTTCAATAATTTCCCAGGAAACAGAAACCAGAACCGAATTCAGATTAGCATCGTGCAAGTCCTTCATTGTTTTTGCCATATAGGGAATATTGGAGCCCGATGAATTATTTACTTCACCGGCCAGCATTAAAAATGGCTTTCCATGAACAATTAACTGAATTGCACCGTAATCATTTTTCTTAAGAGCAGGGATCTGTGCATTTGCTGCATTGAAGAAAATAAGACCTACCAGAATAAGTATTGAATTTTTCATTTTCATTAGAATATTATGAATTGTAAATATTTTTGAAACATCAAAGGGAAAACTGAACAAAATAACAAACTCATCCAATTCGATGGACCAGGTAACAGGCTAACCATTTTGAGCTTTTTCATGATGATAGAGTTCATTTATTATTCATGCTTGTTTACTTAATATTCTGCCACTCTATTTCCATCTTTTGTCCTTTCTTCAGAATAACTTCCTTTTGTTTGTTGCCACATATCAGTAAGGTCTTCCCATCTGCTTTTGCATAAATAACAAGGTTTTTCAATTTTTTTTGTGCCCAATCCATTGAAATCTCGTAGCCTCCCCTGGCACATATCCCTTTTACTGAACCACTTTCCCATGCGTCAGGAAGCGCCGGAAGAAGTCGTATTTCATTTTCTGACGATTGAAGCAGCATTTCAACCACCGCGGCGGAGCCGCCAAAATTACCATCAATCTGAAAGGGCGGACAAGCGTCAAATAAATTGGCATATGTGCCGCCTCCTTCTGAATAGTACGGATCGTCGCTATTAACTGCGACATATTTCAGCAATTCACGATACATTTTATAAGCATGGTTTCCATCACCAAGCCGTGCCCATAGATTTATACGCCAGCCTTTGGACCAACCGGTAGTCTGATCACCTTTTATTTCCAGGGTTTTCCGGCAGGCATTTGCCAGTTCGGGTGTTTGTACCAGGTCTATCGAATGGCCGGGATAAAGACCAAAGAGGTGAGACTGATGACGATGTTGCGGGTCTTCATCTTTCCAATCATAATACCATTCCTGCAGATTCCCGTTCTTACCTATCATATAAGGATGTAAACGGGCCAGAGCATCTTCAAGTTTTGTTCTGAAATCTACATCAGTATTTAAGATACGGGATGCTCTGATTGTCTGGGCAAAACATTCACGTATCATTGCCAGATCTGCTGTTCCACCATATAAAGTTGCCCCATGATATCCCTTATCTGTAATGTACCTGTTCTCCGGTGAAGTTGACGGAGAGGTGATTAATTTACCGTCTTTGTCTTCTACAAGCCAATCGAGGCAGAACTGAGCAGCGCCCTTCATGAGAGGATATCCACTATTTTTAAGAAAATCAATGTCTTTTGTGAAAATATAGTGTTCCCATAAATTGGTGCTCAGCCAGGTTCCTCCCATGTTCCAGTTGGCCCAGGAAGGATCTCCTGATCCGAAATTACCAACAGGGTTGCTCATGGCCCAGATGTCGGAATTGTGGCAGAGTACCCATCCATTGCAGCCATAGAAAGTTTGTGCCGTTATCGCTCCGGTTACCGATGCATTCTTAATAAAAGTCAGCAATGGCCGGTACATCTCTGAAAGATTGCTGTTCTCAGACAGCCAGTAGTTCTCCTCTAAATTTATGTTTGTGGTATAGTTACAGCTCCATGGCGGACGAAGGTATGGGTTCCACATTCCCTGCAGATTAGCCGGCACTCCCGGAGTACGTGAACTGCTGATAAGCAAGTACCGGCCATACTGGAAATAAAGTATCTCCAGGGTTTTATCTTCTTTCCCTTCCGAATACCGCTTTAGCCTTTCATTTGTTGGTAAATCGGGAGCATCAGTTTTTCCAAGTGTCAGACTTACGCGGTTAAAATATTTCTGGTAATCGGCCAGATGGGATGATTTCAACTGCTGAAACGATTTTGGAAAAGCTTTTCCCATTTGCCCTTTGGCAAGACTTTCATCATTCAGACCCTCTGATGCCGGGTCCTTATCAAAGCCGTTAAAGCTGGTAGCTATTGATACATAAACCAATGCTTCAGTAGCATCTTTAACTCCAAGTGTACTGTCTGAAGTAACAATTCTTCCGTCGCTGTTTTTAATTTTAAAGAGGGCCGTAAAGCGTGTTCCCTTTTTTTCATTAAAAACTATTGCATCAGGAATATCTCCCAAATAGTTTGGAACTGCATGCATGGGCGCATATCCTTCTGCTTTTAAATCAGAATTTTCAAGTGATATTTTATATTTCAAAAGGCTGTTGAACCTGATACTGAAATTTAAAGCTGCCTTTTTCGAGCTTGCAAGCCTGATGATCATTACCTGATCGGGATAAGAAATGAAGTATTCGCGAGTATATGTAATACCATTAATATCATACTTCACTTTAGAAACTGCATCCCCAATATTCAACTCACGGTAATAATCCTTTGGTTCACCATTTTGTTTCATATCAATAAATAAAGTGCCCAGCGGACAATATGATTCTGAAAATTTACCCTGTAATTTGTGCTGCAACTGATCGGCCAGTTTATAATCGTCATTTTTCAGGGCCTCCCTTATGGCTGGCAGGTTTTTATATGCTTCCGGATTCATATTTGCGTCTACCGGACCACCTGACCATAATGTTATATCGTTCAGATAAATTTTATCGGAGTTTATACCTCCAAATACCGATGCACCCATTTTACCATTCCCCAGCACCAGACTTTCTTCAAAATACCGGGCAGGCTGGTCGTACCAGAGGGTGTTTCCCGATTGCGCAAGAATATTGGTTGTTTCCGATATAATCAGCGACAGAGTAATAACTGCAATTGCTTTTTTCATTTGTTATACATATTAGCAGATTTACAACACTTCAGACTTAATCTCATTGCAGAACTTTAATTCTTATGACTGAAAATGAATATGGTGCAAGTACCTGATTTACAGCACTCCCTTTGAGCACAATCTCGCTTTCAACCGGACTTATCAGGGTTGGCTGTTCCAGCGAATTGACCTTATTAAGGTCTTCGCTTTTCAGAACTATCATTTTAGCTTTTGTCCCCAGCTTTTTGGAGCTTTTAAGAACGATATCAGCAGCCTGAGCCTTCTGATCCGAATTGACCAGTTTCAAGATAATTTCATTTGAATTTTTATCGTAAGCGGCCGAAGCAAACAGTCCATTTTGTCCTGTCAGAGGTTTGTCTTCCCGGAGCATTGGCAAAACCTCTGTTCCCTTATTATTGGAAAATAATTTCTGAACATAATAATTTGGTGTTCCGTATGATCTCAGATTATCAAACCATATGAGATCAGGTGTCCANNCTTCGGACAGGGCACATTTCCAATTGTTCTGATTGTCGGGACTGCAGGTAAATTTGCTTTGAGCCGCATATTCACCTGCAAATATTTTGTAGCTGTTACGATCGTAGTTGTCATACCGGGTAGCATTCTGAAAGAACCATTCCGGATTGGCATAATAATGTTCATCCACAATCTGGGCATTCAGTTTTTTTAATTCCCGGGAAGCATAATCAAAATCTTTTCCTGATGGAGACGGTCCTGTCCCGGTAACAATTTTGATATCTGGATACTTTTCTTTAATAGCTTTTATAAATGCCTTATAACGCTCGATGTATTGTGAACCCCATTGTTCATTGCCAACACCGATAAATTTCAGGTTAAACGGCGACGGATGACCCATGCCTGTACGCACCTTGCCCCATTTGGAGTCAGCAGGACCATTAGCGAACTCAATTAAATCGAGTGCATTCTGGATATAAGGATCAAGTTGATCCATTGGGACAACTTCCGCAGTATTGAACTGGCAGGCCATGCCACAGTTCAATATTGGCAAAGGTTCTGCACCTATGTCTTCAGCCAGCTGAAAATATTCAAAGAAGCCCATACCGAACGATTGAAAATAGTCGGGTGTAAGACGGTGGGCAAATTCGGTATTCCACCGGTTTACAATCAGATGGCGGTCCTCGATTTTACCCACAGTATTTTTCCACTGATAGCGGTTTGCCAGGTCTCTTCCTTCTACAATACAACCACCAGGGAAACGAAGAAAACCTGGTTTCAGATCGGCAAGCAGTTGTACTAAATCAGACCGTAGTCCTTCAGGACGGTTTTTCCAGGTGTCATCCGGGAAAAGTGAGATCATGTCGAGGTCTATGGATCCGTTTCCTTC
>PMNJ01000177.1 GCA_003162595.1 Bacteroidales bacterium
TGCAAAATCAAGTACAAACCCATTACGTTCCGCAGCCACCAGATAACCTTTTGACTTGTAATCTCTTGCCTCGGCCACTTCAGGAACAGGGATGATAGAAACTGCTCCGTTGGCAAAAGCTGTGCATATTGCTGATGAGGCACGCAGTATATCAATAATAACCACTATTGAATTTGTATGTCCTTCAGCTTCGTACAAAGCCGGAGAAAAACATGTTTCAAGTTTTCTTTTTGTCATATCCAACTTTATGATTTGGTCTGTTGTTATCTGCGAAAATCAGCGAGATCAGCGTGAAATAAAAAATAGTTTTCCCGCAGATTGCACAGATCGTCGCTGATCTGAATTAAACCAACATGCTTATTTATTATAAATGGGAAGATCTACAATCTTTGCTTTCAGGTCCTTATTCCGGATTCGAATATATATATCAGTCCCAGTCTTCCAGTAACCTTTATTTAGGTATGCCATTCCGATTCCCTGTTTCATCATTGGGGACATTGTTCCAGAAGTAACTTCGCCGATATGTTCCCCCTTTTTGTTTACAACATCATAATGCTGTCGGGGTATTCCTCTTTCCAACATCACAAAACCCTTCAGTTTTTTTTGTACTCCCTCCTCTTTCTGCTTCAATAACAGCGCTTTATCAATAAATTCCTTACCGTTTGTAAATTTAGTTATCCAGCCTAATCCTGCTTCGATTGGCGATGTCTGATCATTTATATCATTACCGTAAAGGCAAAAACCCATTTCGAGGCGTAACGTGTCGCGAGCGCCTAAACCTATAGGTCTGATATTAAATTCCTTACCAGCTTCAAAAACTGCTTTCCATAGCTTAGGTCCATCTTCATTCTTAACATATATTTCACATCCGCCGGCGCCGGTATAACCCGTAGTAGAGAATATCACATCTTTGATTCCTGCAAAATCCAGAACCTTAAATGTGTAATATTCCATGTTCTCTACTGAAGTTTTTGTGAGCTTCTGCATAGCTTTAAGAGCTAATGGACCCTGCACCGCAAGCTGAGCGATACCATCTGATGCATTAATAATATCTTTACCTGGTTTCAGTCCTAACCTTTCTGCATTCTGAACACACCAGTTCCAGTCTTTTTCAATATTTGCCGCATTTACTACCAGCAGGAATTTTTCAGTATTATATCTGTATACAAGAAGGTCATCAACAATTCCTCCCTTACCATTCGGAAAGCAAGAATACTGAATCTTCCCATCAAACAGTACAGATACATCGTTTGAAGTTATATATTGAAGAAATTTCAAAGAGGAAGGGCCAGTAACCCAGAATTCGCCCATATGAGAAACATCAAAAACACCGACTCCTCTCCTAACAGTAATATGTTCTTCGTTAATTCCAAAATATTCTACTGGCATATTATATCCGGCAAAAGGTACCATTTTGGCGCCAGCCTCCTGGTGGAATTTAATAAATGCTGTATTTTTCATTAAAACTTATTTTTAAACTATAAACAGGATTTAAGATCCCTTTATGGAATCAACAAAACAACTAAATACTTTCCTTAAAAAATCTGATGATTATCAGAATTCAAGGATTTTAAACTCAACTCTTCTGTTTTTAGTCCGCCCAGCGCTGGTGGTATTATCAGATATTGGCTGCAATGATCCATAACCTCTGAATTCCAACCGCGAACGATCGATACCCTTTTGAATCAGATATTCAACAACAGCCTTTGCCCTGGCCTCTGAGAGTTTAAAGTTAAGTGGTTCGCTTCCTGTTTTATCAGTATGCCCGGATATTTCAATTTTCATCTGAGCGTTCTCGTTCATAATATTTAATAAGTGTTCAAGTTCTTTATATGAACTGGCAGTAAGTATAGATTTTCCTGTTTCAAACAAGATATTATTCAATACAACTTTTTTACCTACTTTGACCTTAATCAATTCAATATTAAGGTTATAATTTTCTTTTGCCCAGTTATCAGGAACATCAATTCGTTTCATATCAGATAAGAATCCGGTGGCATGAAGATCAATCATATAAGATTTTTTTGCAGGAAGTTTCACACTGTAACTACCATCCGCATCAGAACTGGCAGTAGTTCCAATAATTTCTCCGGTTGAAATATTCTTGACATCAATTTTTGCCAGTATCGGTCCGCCTGTTTCGGAATCTTTCACTTTTCCTACAAGATAAACAGGCTGTTCTTGCGGCATAGACTGCACAGGTGGTGGCGGGGCTACTTGTTTTATTACTAAAACAGTATCCCTGATAATAACTGTATCGCGTTTAGGAGGTGGAGGTATTACAATTACCGGTTTGGGTGGCAGAATCTTTCCCTGATAAATATCAAACCCACCAAATCCACCGCTGCGATTTGAAGCAAAATAAAATATACTGTCTTTAACCGGTGAAGGATAATAAAAGATATCATCCCAGGGGGTGTTAACCGGGTAACCCAAATTTTTAACCGTGTCCCAGGCGCCGGATTTATTTTTTATACTATAAAAGATATCAAATCCGCCTATCGAGTTATGACCCCTGGAACTAAAAAAAAGTGTATCTCCGGTTCTAGAGAATCTCACAGCCTCTTCATCATAAATTGTATTTATTATTTTACCTGCATTTTGTGGTTTTGACCATTTCCGCTCGCTTATTTTTTTTATGAAATAAATGTCCTTACCACCGATATTATCTTTACCATGATCTGAAACAAAATAAATCTCGTTTCCTGACGGACTGAAAGTAAAAGATGTTTCGGATCCTCTGGTGTTAATTCCGTATGGAATCTGTCCTGGAGTTTTCCAGGCACCTTTTTTGTTTTTTGAAACCTTAATATCACCATTGTTTGTATAACCTTCATAAACATAGAGCATATCATTTGCAGAATTGATATAAAGAGGTGTCTCACAGTATTTTGTGGTCAGGTCTTTTCCGGCTAAGGTTGCCGGTACCCATGAACCATTGTTAAACCTGGAAATGAAGATGTTTTCATCGTATTTTGTGTCGGGATGACGTTTACCAGATTTCGGCAGTTCCTTTCTTGAAGCAAAATAAATTGTTTTTCCGTCAGCACTTAAGACTTCAGAATACTCGTCGGAATTAGAATTGATATTTGGTCCAATATTTTCTATAGAAATTCTCAAAGTATCTTTCGTTACGATCAAAGCAGAGCTGCATTCCTGGATACATTCCCGTGCCAATAAAATATTCTTTTTGCTTTTTTTCCCGGGTGAAGCCAGATAGGCTGTAAATTTTTCGATAGCATCAGAATATTTTCCTGCGTATTGGAGTGCTCTTCCGCAAAGCAGAAGAGCATCTTCAGCAACATCTTTCTTAAGTTCAATAGCTTTTAGAAAAAATCCTGAAGCCTCTTCTTTCTTGTCAGAAAAAAGAGCCGATACACCTGTTTTATAGTTCAACTCGGCATTTGAACTATTATATACAAGAGCCAGCAAATATTCATTATATGCATCATTATACCAGATACCCTTTTCCCCATAATAGGCATCTCCATTGGCTACATGCTTCCATGCCTCTTCGAATCCTGGCTTACCATTTTTAAAATCCTTCCGGCGTACAGACAAATCTGACTGAGCATCCAGAACCAAAGAACTCAGAAGGCATACCGTAATCATAGAGTTAAGAAAATATCGCATAGTATCCGGTTTTTATACCTATAAAAGTAGCACTTATTTCCTTTATCTAAAAAACCTTATTTATATTAATAAGATGGAAACTGTTCCGGGACAGACCAAAATATTACTATATTTGTTTAAAATTCTTTAATAAGAGCGTTAACATTTTATCTCACTAATTATTATGGATTATAAATTCATAAACATGGAATATCTTGATTCTGTATCAGGAGGAGAATCAGGCATCATTGAGGAAATAGCCGCTATTTTTAAGGAACAATCGGTTGAAATTTACAATGAGATGAAATCCTATCTTGTATCTAAGAATTATACTTCTCT
>PMNJ01000298.1 GCA_003162595.1 Bacteroidales bacterium
CAGAAACAGAATAACATACAGAACTACAGAAAGTCTCTTCATCTCAGATTGAATATTTGTTAAACATTAGTCAGGCGCAAATATAAACAAATTAATAAATGACACTTAATAACATATATAATTTTATCCTTGTTTTATATGATAATTGGCGTAAAGGCGCAATAGCTTCACGCTACAATGATAAAACCGTTTCCTGGTTTGATGATTTAGCTCGTTTTTGGATTAACCGTTATGCCCTTGCGCCTTTGAGCCTTTGAGCCATTATTAGAATTCCGGACATGGTATTGCCCTGATTCGCTTTTTAAGCTGACCTAACGACAGATTATTGAATTCATAAACAAGTGAAATCTCATGAGCACCACCTGTTGAACCTATCAGGCTGGAAATGGTAAAATCGTAGCTGTACCCTATATGAAGCTGCTTTGTTTTAATTCCTATTAAACCGATGATTGCATCACCGGCCTGAGATGTTACCAGAGGTATTCCCCTGTACCATACACCAAATATAATAGGATCCTTATAAAAATACAGGCCGAGATCAGACTGGTAGAATTTACCCTGTTTCTGAAAGTTAATAGCTACCGAAAGAATTTCCTGCGATTTTTGACGTAACCGGGTCTGTTTCAAAATCTGAGTACCTCCGTAAAAATTAAATTTAACCGGAAGGGTGGCATCATTCCCATAAAATGATGTTTTAGGAGTAAGCAGATGATCAAGCGTAAACCCGGCCCAGGTTCTTGAATTATATATAAGTGCGGAGGTAGCAAAATCTATATCAGCTACATTATCGAAAGGAGGAGGTGTTACTGATGGTGATGTTCCACTTCCTGTTATCTGACTGTTAAAGACAAGTTTCCCTATATCAAGCCCCAGATAATAGAATTTAAAGTTAACTCCGGGTCTTATATGCCACTCCTTATTTATATTAAAGTCATATGAATAAAGCAGTCCGATATTTGTTGTACTCAAATTTCCTGATCCTGCAACATCATAAGTTGCAAGTACGCCGATACCCGAATTAAAGTTTGGCATGGCTTTATCGAACGAAATGCTATAGGTATTAAACACTCCAGGAACTGCAGGCCATTGATCTCTGTAGTTAACAGCAAGTCGGTATTCATTAGTCGCACCTGCAAAGGATGGCGAAAGATACAATGGGTTTGCGTAAAACTGGGAGAATGTAGGATCCTGACCAAAACTATCTGTTACTATGATGAATGACAGCCCGACAAAATATATGATCCGCTTCACCAAAATCGATCCTGTTAGGTTTATATTGACGAAAATAGTTAAATGAAATCAAAATCTATCACGATTTAACGAATTTTATGCCTAAAAGATTCGTCTTCACTCAATAATTTTACTAAAAGGATAAAGAAATTGGACGAATACCACCAATTTTGCGATGAAAAAGCAGATGAAGTTTATACCTTATATCATCCTGTAAATGTCAGTTTTTAAGAAGAGTCACATCACCCACTTTTATAAAAGGCTCACCATTTCTGAATTTTCCACGGACTTTCCAGATGTAAACGCCCGGTTCACATAATTGACCATTATTATAGCCATCCCAACCTAAATTTATATCATTGCTTTCAAATATCTGGATTCCGAGTTTACTGAATATTTTTAGCTGATACTCAGATACGCCTGAATAAGATGGATGAAATACCAGTGCAGCTTCATCACTCTTCGAGGAATAATAACCACCTGACGGACCTTGAGTATTTGGTATGAATGCATTCGGAAAACTGATGAAATACTGTAAACCCGAAAGTGCATTATAAACAATTGCCGAATCTGAACAACCCAAATCTGATAATACTGCAAGTCTAATGTTACAATTGCTGTATTTTGCATAAACGTGACTGGGCTCAAATTCTTCAGAAGTGGAACCATCCCCGAAATCCCATTTGAAATGTAATGCATTAGTTGAATAATTAAGAAAACGGATCTCATCATTAGGATTGACAGATTTTTCGGAAGCAATTTCGAAATGGGCCTGTGGCCTGGGATGAACCGTTACAGTAGCAGAGGATGATAAAGATTTTCTGTCAGGGCAATAAACTTCCAGAACAACTCTATATTCCCCTTCAACATCAAAGATCCATTCCGGATCCTTTTTGTTCGAATACCCACCGTCACCAAATGTCCATCTGCAAGAATCACAGGAAGTTGGTTTAAAATGAAACCTCACTTTCAGGGGAGCACAGCCAACAGTATCATAAGGATCAATCAAGAATGTTTCCTGGTTAAATCCACTCTGAAGCTTTTTCTTATCAGGCGTTGATTCAGCAAATAAGCCATTTTTAGAATATGAGTTATTTATACCAGTTGGGAGAGGAGTGCTGTCTTGATGTGATACAACCACTTTTGAAGCTTCAGATTCTGACTTTTCAGGAAGTGTTGAAACTTCTATGCTCTTTTTTGATTCACTGTGAAAAACAGTTGAGCTGCCTGGCTTTTTTCTGACAGGTTCTACAACCGGGACTTCAATATACCTGCTAGTATCAGTTTTGTTTAAATTTCCCGGAGTATTTAAAGGATTTAATTGATAAGAGTTATGAGATCCTGAAAAAAGCATTACGGTGGCTGTTATTCCAGTTATCACAATTCCTCCAATATAATATACGTTTAGCCTGGAAGGATTAAAACGCATGAATTCTTTTCTTCCTACCCGGCGCATAAGGATTGATTTGACTGCTGCATCCGGTATAATCTCAGCATCCTCTAACTTATTCCTGAATAGCTCCCTTAAATTAATATTTTGCCTTTTCGTTTTCAATTCATTCTTAATCTAATTTTCTAATTTTTCAGCCATTCTCCGAATAACTGCTTTTCAATTTCCCCAGCTTTTCAAGTTTATATCTTATTACAGCTTTTGCTCTGCTATACTGCGATTTAGATGTATTTGTATCTATACCAAGCATCTCTGCAATCTCTTTATGTTTATATCCTTCTACAGCGTACAGGTTGAAAACCATTCTGTAACCTGTCGGTAACTCATTCAGCACCTTATACAACTCATCGGATGTAAAATAATCTTCCTCAAAACTGGTTATCCCTGTTTCAACTGACACATACTCCTCAATATCAACATGATAACGATATTTAAGGTTTTTATGGTAATGAGTTATCGCGGTATTTACTGCTACCTTTCTTAACCAACCTATGAAAGAACCCGATCCTGTAAAATCTTTTATGTTATGAAATATCTTTAAAAAACTGTCCTGTAAAATATCCTCGGCCTCAGCTTTATCAGTTGCATACCTGAGACATACACCAAACAAGAGACGTGAATACTTATCGTATAGCACCTGTTGTGCTTTTCTGTCATGCTTAGCACACAACTCTATTATTTGCCGGTCACTCATCATAAACTGAGGACATTTCTAAGACTTTTCAATAAAATAAAAGGTTGCATAACATAAAGAAGTTTCTTCAAAATAAATAAAATCCTGCTTTTTTAAAGTTCCCTGAATGACAAAGGTCATTGAAAAATAATTTGAGATCGGCTTAATTTGCATTTATAAAACAGATAAAAAGAAAGTTAATTTATTTAAAATATAAATTCAAATTATGTTCAACAAATTTATAGCAGCAATATTGCCCTATTTCCCGAAGAAGTTTATCTGGATATTTTCAAGAGCATATATTTCAGGTGAAACTATTGAAGATGCCATGCGTGTATCTAAAGATCTGAACAGCAAAAAAATAAAAGTGACACTCGATGTTCTCGGGGAATTCATAAAAACCCTTGACGAAGCTGAGTCAAATAAAAAAGAGTATCTTCATCTTATTGATATTTCCTACAAAAACAATATAGATGGTAATTTCTCACTTAAACCTACAAGTTTTGGTTTACTGATCGATAAGGAGATTTGTTATAATCACATACGTGAGATTGTTGTAAAAGCTGCCTCGTACCACGGGTTTATTAGAATTGATATGGAAGATTCCCCATGTACGGATGATGAGATTCTCTTATTCCGCAGGCTTAAGTCTGAGTTTCCTGCAAATGTCGGACTTGTTATACAGGCATACTTAAGAAGAACTTTTAAAGATCTGGAACGGATGTTGGACCTTAACAGCAGTACAATTCCAGTAAATTTCAGACTCTGTAAAGGGATTTATATTGAACCTGAAGCTATCGCATTTAAAAAACATGACGAGATCAACCAGCATTACCTTGAGGACCTCGAATTCATGTTCAGAAATAAAATTTATGTAGGTATTGCCACCCATGACAAACCTCTCATTGAAAGTGCATATAACCTTATTAAAAAATATAATGTCCCGAAAGACATGTATGAATTTCAGATGTTATACGGGGTAACACCAAAACTTCGTGAAAGCATTGTAAATGAAGAACATAATATGAGAGTTTATATTCCATTCGGAAAACAATGGTTTGGTTATTCAACACGACGCCTGAAAGAAAATCCTAAAATGGCAAGTCACATTATAAAAGCAGTATTTTATAAGGGATAAAAAAGGCGACAGGACTCAGGCGTCAGGCGTGAGGTGCAGACTATGTATTATCTCCCATTCTCCTCTTCACCCCTTCTCCTTCTTTTACTTTTACTTCTTAAGGGATTCCATATATTTTTTCTGGATCTGATCAAGCTCCTGCTTTGTTAGCTTTTGTTCCAACGGAGGAGGTTTTTCAGGCATCCCATGAATAAGAAGATAAGCCGCCGGGAGTAACAAAAGTGGATTTATACCAGCAATCATGTCAGAAGGAATGCCACCTTTCTCATAAGCGTCAACTTTCTGTCTCTGACGTAACACATCGTAATTAGCAGCCGGATCGCCAAGTTTTCCCTGAGTGGTTCGTCCCTGGTAGGCAGATATAGCCACATTATACCTGGCATTATCCATTATGGAAGGGACCTTACTGGGTGCATTTAAAATTTCAGATTTAAGGTTGGTAAACCTCGGAACAATAACAACCTCGCCGATTGATACAGTATCGCTATTCATAAAGATGCCCGCAACAAACTCCCTTCCCTTAAGGGTATCACTAACAAACAATAATGAGGGTTTATAGCCCAGATGTCTGAAGAGAATTGAATCATTTCTGTTAACAAAAAAAGAAAAAGTACCGTCTGAATTACTGACCGAATTGAAGACACGGTTAATCATGACCTGCGAATTGGTCAGCGGAGAAAGGGTACTGGCATCCATCACCACACCGCGAAAAAGGATTCTGGTTCCTGTATTTTCCTGTTCCTGACAGTAACAGGATTGAATAATAAAGAATGACAAGGTAATAAAGAGGGAAATATGCTTCATAGACATTAATCCTTTACAACCTGATTATCAGTTCTTTTAAGCTCCTTTTTGGAACATGATGATTTTTGTTTTTATCTCTCCAGTATTTCACATTGGCTTCTTTGATATCTTCAATAATTACATTTTCAACAGGTTTCCCCAGGGCAATTATTAAAAGAGTATCAAAATTATCAGGAATTGAAAGTTCGTTGTTTAGTTCTTCGCGTTTAATTGATCCGATTATACATCCTCCAAGACCTGCATCAGTGGCTCCAAGCAAAATACTGTGTGCAGCGATTCCATGATCGACGCCAAATATGTCAGATATTGATTTATCTCCAAGAATAATAATATAAGCTGTCGGCCTCTCCCCTTTTTCTGGTCCCGGCCAATCCGTAAGATATCCGGCCCAGGCTAA
>PMNJ01000150.1 GCA_003162595.1 Bacteroidales bacterium
TGTTTTCGGATCAGAGTTCATAGAAGCCATTGCCGCTGCAGAAGGCATGCCCTGGACGGATTGTCCGGCGGGCATGTTCTGAGACATTCCACCAGTTCCTGAAGGAGCGCCTGCCGGCATCTTTGGCATTGATCCGCTTGCCTTCATTTTTGAAAACATTTTCATCATATAAGCCTGATCGGGAGTAAATCGTAATGCTTTCCCGGAAAGTAATAAGGTATTTGTCTTCTCCTCGACATAAATTGTAGCGCTTGCAGTCATACCTGGCATAAGCTTTTTTTCAGGATTCGGAGCATTGAGTATTACAACATAGGTTACTACATTATTTGTTGTCACCGGCTGTAACCTGACCTGAGAGACGGTACCTTCAAATTTCAGATCAGAATAAGCATCGACTGTAAACTGAACACGCTGTCCGTTTTTTACCTTTCCGATATCAGCCTCATCAACGCTTGTCTGAACCTCCATCTGTGTCAGGTCGTTTACGATGGTAAATAGTGTTGGTGTGCTAAAGCTGGCAGCTACAGTCTGACCTTCCTCAATAGCCCTGTTCAGTACCACTCCGTCGATTGGGGAAGTTATGGTAGCATATTCGAGATTCACCTTGGCTCTATCCAGTCCCGATTTAGCATTGGCAAGAGAGGCTTTTGAATTCTCATAGTTGTATAATGCCTGGTCATAATCATTCTGGGCAATAAGCTTCTTATCATAAAGAACTTTTAACCGGTTATATGTCGCTTCTTCGAAACGTAACTGGGACTGTGCC
Source organism: Bacteroidales bacterium (assembly GCA_003162595.1). Lineage (GTDB taxonomy): Bacteria > Bacteroidota > Bacteroidia > Bacteroidales > VadinHA17 > LD21. The sequence continues at coordinate 767 of PMNJ01000150.1, forward strand.
TGATCAACTGCAGACTGGCTTTGATCCAATTGAGTCCTCAATGGTGTCTCGTCGAGTTTTGCAAGCAGTTGTCCCTGTTTCACATGATCGTTAAAATCAACATAGATATGCAGAATAATTCCGGAAACCTGGGTACCTACATTAACGGTTTTTAAAGCCTGAATTGTACCTGTGGCAGTAACTGTATTGCTGATATCACCCTTCTCAACTTTGACTGTGTTGAAGGCAACGACAGCTTCCTTTTTTGAAAAGGGCTTTAGTGCCAGCAGAGCAGCAATCCCTATAACCGAAACGGCTGCAATAATTATTAACATTTTCTTTTTCATCATCATTATTTTTTATCAATTATTCTTAAAGCGATAGAGGAATTCCCATATAAAAATCGAGTATTTTATAACTTACTATCAAGTTGTATTTTGATTGCAGCAGCTCACTCTCTGCTACAATCAGGTTTGTTTTGGAAACCAGGTAATCTACAGAGTTAATAACTCCCTGTTTGAATTTTTCATCTGATAGAACTTCAGCTTCAAGTGTTGCACTGTAATTCTCTTTGCTTGCCTCATATTTGATCTGAGCCGACTTAACATCTACGCATGCTTGTTCAATACTTTTCCTTAGGGTGTTTTTGGTATCGAATTCACTCAACTCAGCATTCTGGTAACCGATTTTTGCAAGAGCAATGCTGGTTTTAACCTGTTTCTTCTGATAAATAGGAATTGAAAGTGAGAAACCTGCTGAAGGATAAATTCCACTGTTTATCTGACCAAAATAAGAATCATTGTTGAGGCTTGAAAAACCGGAACTGATTCCTGCACTGGCAGATAATGTGGGGAAAAGACCAGCTTTTGCAACTTTCTCATCAAGAGATGCAATTTCTTTATTAATAGCGGCATTTTTGATTTGTGGTTTAATTGCAAGGGCTGTTTCATAAACCGATTTAACATCGGGTACCCTATTCTGATTCAAAGACTCTGTAAGATCAGGATGTGTGATGTTAAAGTTATCTGAAACAGGGAGTTCCATTAATTGCTCAAGAGTTACTTTGGCAATTACCAGTTGACTTTGTGAATTAGCCAGAGTAAGCTTTTCACTTGCAAGTTGAGATTTAACCTGGGCATAATCTGATTGAGAGATTGCCTGAAGGGCCAGTCTCTCTTCCGCAAGATTAAGCTCACTTGCAGTGGATTCAATCTGTTTCTCACTATTATGCACCTGCTCTTCAGCATATAATATCTGAAGATATGCATCGAGAATGCTTAGGCTGATCGATTCTTTTGTAGTCTCAAGTGAATATTTGCCTCCATCAATGCTTAGATCGGCCTGTTTAATCAGGGTTGTTAGCCTTGATGCATTGAAAATTGTAACTCCTGAATTAACAGAATAGTTTGAACCATTGCTGCCGGTTAATCCGGATTCTCCCGTTGCAGTGCTTTTTGACCAGTTAAAATTCTGATTGATCGAAGCAAATGCAGAAGGAAAACGCTGTGCTTTAGCCTGTTCGGAATAAATCATGTACTGCTGGTTTGAGAGTTCACTTTTCCTTACCTGGATATTATTGTTCAATGCATGTTCAATGCACTTTTCTAGAGTCCAGATGCTGTCTTGTTGAGCGAAAATATCTTCACCAATTACAATCAGGCTTATGCTTAATATCAAAATCAATTTTCTCATAAAACTTTTTCAATTATGGAATAAAAGTATAGTGGACTATTACCATGAAAAAACTTAATAGAAGTATTGACCTATTTTACCGACAGATAGTGCGAATTCAGATATGTATCAAAATGAAAATAGGGACACGCAGTTAACATGTCCCTATTTCTTCAGATCAATTAACTGGCATTAATTGACTACAGGCGCTGACGCTTTTATCATATAAAGATTTGTTTCAAGTCCATCAAGGTAGATTAGAGCCCAGGAAAGATTGATGAGTATGTTTCTGTAAGTAAATGCCATTGGAGGATCATTCACTTTCTCCTCTTCAAGTCCGATTATTGCAGGCAGAACCTTAGCTGCCTTTTCGTATCCTTTGGTTTGTTTCATTAAGGTAATAAGGTCAGTGAGTGCCTTCTCAAGCTTTATTCCGGCAGGCATCTCACCATTATCTGCCAATACTGATGCAGCAATATTCGGTGATTCGGCTCTGATTAATTTCTCGGGATTAGTTTTCCATTGATCACGGGTCATTCCTTCATGTTTTAGTATCAGATCCCTGTAGTCATTCGTGATCTTTATTATCTCATCAATTTTCAGATTAACTGCCGATTTATCATCTGCCAAAGGAAGATTAACCATGGCTGCCTTAACCTTGCAATAGTCCTTTGAAATATTATAACTGTCTGCAATGGCCTCTTTCGAAACGTTTATTGCCAGAAGAGCTGAAAAGACTGAGTTAAGAGCAAGTAGAAGCAAGACAAAGATCGTATTGTAAATATTGAAATTCTTGTTCTTCGATGTAACAATCAGAAAAACAGGAAGAAATACAATATATGGAAAAGGAAGGGCAATAAGCAGTCCTATACCCGCATGTGGCCAGTGCTGAATTTTAAAAAGCATTCCCGTGAAAACAACAAAACAAGTAATGTATGTTACTATATAAAGTAACCTGTTCTGAGTATTGCCTTCAACTTTATAATTATTTATCAACGCAGCTGGAAAGAATATCAGGACCAGTATCAATGTCCCGGCAGTAATCAGAATTTGTGCCGTTGGCCAATGTTCCACTTTCAATATTACTCCGGTGGAAATGATAATGGCCGAAATAATTCCAAGAATATATATCTTTTGCTTCATGATCTTATGTATTTAGATGATTAATGTCTTGCAATTGTATTTAATACACATGATTCAACCGTAAGCAGCCCGTTTTTCATAATTTCAAGAGTGTGAAGGCCTGCCATTAAAGATATTTCACCATTATCCGTGTTTCCTGCAGGCAGAAATATTTCTGTATCAAGCATTTTTTTATACTTCAACATATCTTCTGAGGGAGTCATCCTGGTTAAGTAGTTAACATACTCTGCCATTGAAGAATTAAGTTCATTACGAGTACTGCAGTCAGGCATAAGAAAAGCCTTCGCAGCTCCGGTGTCAAATGGTCTTGAAAGTTTTCTGTACAATATTTCCTGACCGGTTAAAGTCTGACTTATCTGACCGGCACTTACAGCGGGCTTGCCGGGTAGACCTTCCGATTCCTGAATCATTTTTTCCTGGATATTGCTGATAATTGTTAGAACTCCGGCAGTTTTTGAATGCAGCTGTTCCATCTTAACGTAGTTCAGGGAATCGTGATACTTGCTGACCAGGGAACTGTTATTCCTGAATAAATAATCATATAATGCATTCTGCTGATCATTATTAGGATAGTAATATGACTGGTATGAATGCTGCAGGTTCAGGGTTATCATGGCTCCGGGGACTACAATTAATAGAAATCCAGTGACCAGGAAAATGAACTTTGGACTAATATAACTTTCCTCCTTCCAGGTAAGCCAGGTATACATTGGGAATGCCAGATAGCACAAAAGTATTATCCCGATAATTATAAACATGGTTGCAAGGGGCCAGTGCTGCATCTTAAACAGCATACCTGCAACAAAGAGTACTATTCCGGCTGCACCCAGCATGTAAGCCGGACGTTTTGCCTTGTTTTCCTGATCCGACAATCTGCTTATAACCAGTGCCGGGATAAAAAACAGAATACCCGATATTGCAGCCAGGGTTAAAATTGATCCAGCCATTGGCCAATGTTGAATTTTAAAGAGAGTCCCTAGAATAAACAGCATCCCTGAAAAAAAAGCTGTGATGACCAGGAAAATTCTTTTCCTGTTGTGAGTCTCTTTCCAAAGGACACTCAGGGCTGAAGGCAGGAAAACAAATGCCAGGATCAGAGCTCCAAGGGTCATCATTTGACCGGCACCAGGCCAGTGCTGAATTTTGAACAATGCTGCAAAGCCAAACAAGACAGTGCCTGCAACTCCGGAAATTTTCATTGTGTTTTTCATAAATCGGTACTTAGTATCAACTGCATAAAGTGTCTCTTCCTGAATCTCCTTTAATCTCCTCAATCCCATCTTTTTTTTAACTCTGTGATAAGCTTCTGCAAAATTTAATCCTGACTGCATTTCACTCTCTACATCACAGCAGACATGATCGATCAGATCTTCGGGAAGATGCGAAAATGTGATCTCCTGTCTGCTGATATCGCGACTGATCTGATCTATATGATGCAGACTTAATTCAGGCATGGCTTAATCCCGGTTTTGTATCCACAATGCGCTGCAGAGATTCAATGAACTCGTTAAGTTCTTTTATTTTGTCAGCTACAACAGTATGACCTTTAGGAGTCAGAGCATAGTAGATTCTTATTCTGTTATTAAAATTTTCCGAAGCAGTAACGAGAGAACCATCCTTTTCGAGTTTATGAAGAATAGGATACAATGCTCCATAAGTAAGTTTTATTTTCCCTTCAGTAAGTTCCTCCACCTTTCGGGTAATAGCGTAACCATGCATTGGTCCTTCCTCTTTTAAAAGCTTAAGGACGATTGTCTTTATAGATCCTTTGATGAGGTCTGTTGGTATCATAATATAATATATAAGTTGGTTGTATATTGCAAATATATAATATTATATTTTATAAATGCAATTTTTTTTGAAAAATATTTTAAGGATCAATCTTTTGTAGTTTTAGATTAAGGACTAAAGTTCACAAATATCTGAGTATCAATAAAGGTCTGTTGAAAAAATGGAAATCAATTAACCACAAAGGGTACAAGCGTTAAGAAATAGCCCGGGGAGCCTGTCCCGATTTATCGGGAGCTAATTTAGCGCAGTGGCCAGACTGCAGGAGCGGCTTTTGCAGAAAGATCACAAAGAGCGATAATACAATGTTTTAGCTTAGTGCACTTTGTGCCTTCTTTGTGTGCTCTGTGGTTAAAAAAAATGTAATCTCCTGGATATCCTATTTAATCACAATCAGCTTTTCAACTGAGATATGTCCTTTACTATATACCCTGGTGAGGTAGATTCCCGACGGCAAGGACAGATTGGTCTTAATAGTGTTATCAGCCGAAGGTGAAGTAACAGTTTTAACAATTTCCCCATTAGGTGAAATAATTTCAACTTTATCAATATCAGAAGCTGAGGTGATCGTGATAATATCCTTTGCAGGGTTTGGATAGATCTTTGGCTTAATAACTTCATTCTTCGAAATATCATCAATAATATGAGAGCCATGGTCAATAAGTACATATTGAACGGAATATTCAGGGGAATAGAATGTCACCGGCTGGGAGATTACGTCGGACCATGCTTTCAGTTCATCTATATTGTTTATGGGCCCTCCTGTTATGTTGTCGGGTTGATGATCATTAACATAAACCTTTTGTGAAAAATCACCATTATCAGTCCCTCCGGTAAGACTATACATATAGTATCGTTCCCCATAGCCAAAATCCTGAAGGTTTATTCTGACCATTTCATTTTTGGTTCCTTTATTAATTACAACCAGCCCTATTTCCCCAGACTTAAAAGATGATGCATAGCAGATTATGTCAGGATCACCGGTAACACTTGAATTAAGCATGTGATCACCAAAAAACTTCTGGAAGTAATACATATAAAAGAATGCAGGCCTCGGGTTCCAGTTTGGAACGCCGGGTTCGTCGCGGTTATTGAAAATACCCTGATCATCCCCGTTAGAATAACCATTTGCCAGGTCCCACCTTGATGCCTGCCCATACTGCTGCATAATCAACTCCCCAAGCACAAGAGCAGCATGTATTCCATTTATATAAGAACACGCCTGTTTAGATCCTATTGCAAAAATGTTCCATTCAGTAAGCGCCAGCGGCTTCATGTCAACATTGTAAGCAGCAGTATTCGATTTCAGAAACTCCATCATATTGATAGTTTCAGTTTGTCCGCTGTTAAGGATCACTGCAGGAGTAGAATTTTCATTGTATGGAGTGTAATAACTATGGACTATGAAAAAATCAGCTTTGTTCCCGGCGCTGTTGAAGAAGCCCTGGTTCCAGGTTCTGTCGGGAAGATTAGATGAACTTGAGGCATCGTTCTGTAGAAGCTGAGCACCTATATAAATTATATGTCCTGTTTCCGCGGCAGCCTTTTTCATCGAATCAACAAAAATTTTAAAGTGCTCTCCATATAAAGCTCCCGAAATAATTTCCGGCTGTCCATCCTGGTTTGCAGCCATATTTATCCGGAAACCTGCCTGCCATGGACCGCCGCTCTCATTCCCAATCTCCCAGAATTTAGTGCGTCCGTTATCGTACCTGACCCAATCGGCGGCATAATGAGCTGCAGCAATTGCAGGTTTCGGCCCTGTGCCATATCTGGCATATCCATAGTTGACAGTGATGATCCCTGTGCTATTGGTCTGGGAAAGCATGGTGTAATAGTTGTCGAGAGAGAGAGTCCAGCTATCGGAATTTCTACCATACCAGTATCCGGCATCAACAAGGTTTCCATCTGCATCTGCAATCTTGGCCGGTGCATCAGAAGGAGGCTGGTTATTAAGTGAGTTCCAAAAGAAGACGCTGCTAAGGTTTCCCCCCGGATAACGGATAATATTTGGTGAGAGCTTACTGACATTTGACAACAGATCAGGTTCCGTGACCATCTGGGTCATGTACGGATTTGCATTATTACCATATATATATTTTGAAACCTTAGCAATGGTGTCGGAATGGTCGACAGTTATTGTGACAGTAGGATAAAAATCCATCTGTTTATGATCTTCGTAAGGAGGAATTACAGCAGTTTTCGGATGAAAATCTATCAGGAAACATCCCTGTGGATCCTGTGCTTTCAGTGGTAATAATGAAGAGAATACTGCCGTAAAAAGGATAAGAAAAAATCGATTTCTCGGGTTATCTGTTAATTGCATGCCATGAATCAATTATGCGAATCTCTAAATTTTGCTGTAAGATATGTCAATTATTTTAAAAATTATTTTGTAAAAATAAAAAGATACTATACTTTTGACCATTCGGTTAAACCTATTAGTTAAACCAACAGGTTAAATATGAGCGAGAATGAAAAAATGACTGAGGAAAAAATCTTTGAAGCTGCAACAATAGTCTTTGAAGAGGAAGGCCTGTCCGGTGCCCGGATGCAGAGTATTGCTGATCGTGCAGGAATAAATAAAGCATTGCTTCATTATTATTTCAGGACAAAAGATCACCTTTTTGAGGCTGTCTTTACCAAACTGGCAAAGAAAATGTTCATGAAATTCAATCCAATATTTGAAAATAATCTTTCACTGGAAGAAAAAATAAGATTCTTCTTTAAGGAGCATATCAGCTTCATGCAACAAAATCCAAAACTCCCCGGGTTTATTCTGAACGAAATAAATCATAATCCGCAAAGAATACAGAAGCTTATTAAAAATATAGAATTTAAAAACTTATGGCTCAAGATATTGGAACAGCATAAAGATGAATTATATAAGTACAATATAACAGAAGAAACATTGCCGCAGATAATGACTACCATTGCTTCATTAAGTGTTTTCCCGTTTGCTGCAAAAGGAATTCTTGAGGTTATTTTTGAAAATATGGGAGTCGATTTTGATAAATTCATAGAATTGAGAAAGAATTTCGCTGCCGATTTTGTTATAAAAGCAATAACCAAATGAGAAGTGCCCGGAGCGCCTTAAGTGCCTGGAGTTAAAAAGTATAAAATTAACATAAATGAAAAAAATAGTATTGATATTGCTGATAGCAATCAGTCTGGGACCTAATAGATTACAAGCCCAGAGAATTCTTACCCTGAAGGATTGTTATGACCATGCCATGACTTCCAATGCTCTGGCAGGTGAGAAAACAGGTTATTCAGATATTTCAAAACTTAAAGATGAAAATCTGGTCAGGGGATGGCTTCCGACACTTGACGCGAACGGCAGTTTAGTTTATAATTCATCTGTTATTGATCTGAGTGGGGTACTTGGATCATTACCGATACCAGGGATTGCGAATGCCATAAAGCCTCTCCCGCATGAACAGTACAAAATCACCCTTGATATTAACCAGGTTATTTACGATGGCGGAGCAATAAAAGGAGCAAGAGAACTTGAAAAAGCTGACCTGAGTGTAAATCAGAAGCAGACTGAGACAGATATGTATAAGCTCCGCGGTGAGATTAACAATTACTATTTCAACCTGTTGCTGCTTGCCAGACAGAAAGAGCTTTTAAATACTTATCTTGAAATAATTGAAAAGCAAATTTCTTCCATGCAATCAGGAATAAACAATGGTGTTATAATAAAATCTGATATTGATATACTGACATCGGAAAAGATAAATATTCAGCAGGAACTTGCTGAAAATGAGATCAGAAAAACCTCATTTATAAAAGTATTATCGAACCTTACTGGTCTTGAAATTGACACAACAACAATATTCATTGTGCCTGCGCCTAAAGATGAATTATCTAATGAATTACTGCGTCCCGAGTTACAGCTCTTCGATCTGAGAAAGGGACAGCTTGGAGCCGGATTGAAGGTCATTGAAAGCAGCAGAATGCCAAAAGCTTTCGGATTTGCCACTTTTGGATATGGTAATCCTCCCGGCAGCAATTTCTTTAAAAATGAGTTTGCTCCGTATTATGTTGTAGGAGCCACTCTCAAATGGAACATTTTCGACTGGAACAAATCCAAAAACGAAAAACAAGTAATTTCATTTCAACAAAGTTTAATCGAAAACAGGAAAAAAGACCTGACTGACAATCTAAATCGGCTCCTGGTATCAAAAAATGCTGAAATAATAAGCCTTAAAGACTTGATTGACAGGGATAATGAACTGATAGCTCTCAGGAAAAAGATTACCGCTTCATCAAAATCGCAATATCAAAACGGAACTGTAACGGCAACAGAATACCTGAACCAGCTTAATTCTGAACGTCAGGCTCTGATAAATAATGAGATCCATAAAATAAATCTTTCGATGGCGATGATTGAATATCTGAATATAAGCGGAAAAGAAATAGAATAGCCCCTATGTGATGGCATACCACCCAACCCCCCTTTAAGGGGGCAGGGGGCAAAAGAAGAAAACAAACCAATGAAAAACAAACATAATAACAACATGAAAACCAGATCATTAATAATAATTGCCGCCGTTCTTTTAGCCGGTTGCAAAAACAAAGCCGACAAAGCCGATGCATTCGGGAATTTTGAAGCAACAGAAGTGATTATTTCCGCTGAAACGAACGGAAAGATCCTGCAGTTTGATCCTACAGAGGGAACTCATATAGAAAAAAATGGAATAATTGCTGTGGTTGACACAACCATTCTGCGTCTCCAGGCAGATGAGATAGACGCCGGTATGAACAGTGTCAAAACTACCTTAATTTCGATTAATGCCCAGAATGATATCCTTAAGCAGCAGATAGAAAATATAAATATTAATATTTCAAGATTTGGAAAAATGCTTAAAGATGATGCCACCACTCAAAAACAATATGACGATCTCACCGGACAGGTTGCTGTTATACAAAAACAGATTGCGGCAAATAACACCCAAAAAACCACAGTGGCTGCAGAACTTTCGGTATATGAATCGAAAAAAGCCACCCTTAATGACCAGATAAAAAGATGCTACGTTAAGAGCCCTCTGAAAGGAACCATCATAGAAAAATATGCGGAAGCCGGGGAGATAACTGCAGCCGGCAAGCCTCTTGTCAAAATAGCAGATCTTTCGATAATTAAACTTAAAGTTTTTGTAAGTGGGGCGGACCTGGAAAAAATAAAAATCGGCCATTCATGCACAGCAAGAATTGATAAAGGAGAGAAAGGATTCATCTCCTTCCCGGGAACAATCAGTTTCATCTCGGATAAAGCGGAGTTCACACCTAAAATCATTCAGACAAAAGAGGATAGGGTCATACTTGTTTATGCAGTCAAAATCGATGTAATAAATGATGGCACTCTTAAATCAGGGATGCCGGGAGAAGCGCTTTTTACAGCTGAAAAAAAATAATCAGATGAAAAAAGTGATTGAATCATCGGGCGTAACTAAATCGTTTGGATCTACTCAGGCGCTTGATGACATAACCTTTTCGGTTAATGAATCTGAAATATTTGGCTTTATCGGTCCCGACGGAGCTGGAAAAACTACTCTGTTCAGGATTATAACCACTCTTCTGGTCCCCGATAAAGGTAATATGAAAGTCCTTGGAATGGATAGCGTATCTGATTATAAAGAACTCAGGAAAAACATAGGATATATGCCCGGAAGATTCAGCCTTTACCAGGATCTTTCAGTCGAAGAAAATCTTAATTTCTATGCCACGGTATTCGGAACCAATGTCGAAGAAAACTACGAACTTATTTCTGATATCTACTCTCACATAGAACCCTTTAAAAAGCGGCTTGCAGGAGAGCTTTCAGGGGGAATGAAACAAAAACTTGCTCTGTCATGTGCCCTGATTCATAAACCCAGGCTTCTTATTCTCGATGAACCTACGACAGGCGTTGATGCTGTTTCCAGATCTGAATTCTGGGACATGCTCGGCAAATTGCACAGGTATAATATAACAATAGTTGTTTCAACACCATATATGGATGAAGCCATCAGATGCGACAGGGTGGCCCTGATACAGGACGGGAAATTACTTTCTGTTGATACACCCCAAAATATAAGGGCGGGTTTCAGCAGAAAACTATTTACTGTAAAATCAGCTGAAAAATACAAGCTTTTAAAAATGCTAAGAAAAAATCAGGAGGTATTGACAGTATATCCATTTGGCGACTCGATGCATGTGACGTTAAAGAATGATTCATCTGAAAAATCGGTATCAGATTGCCTTTCCAGAGAAGGAATAAAAGATGCTGTTATACGGGAAGCCGAGGCGGGAATAGAAGACAGGTTTCTTGAACTTATGGAAAATGGCATAAAGGCATAATGACTCAGGGCAGAGGGCTCAGAGTACAAGACAGAGCACAAAATTCATTGTAAGGTTTTAAAAATATAAAAGAATACCATAAGGATACAAACAGATGAATGAGAAGGTGATATATGTTAAGAACCTGGTAAAGAAGTTTGGCAGCTTTGTCGCTAACGATAATCTTAGCTTTGAGGTTTATGCAGGTGAGATTTTCGGTTTTCTTGGTGCCAATGGCGCTGGAAAAACCACCACCATACGTATTCTTTCAGGCCTTTCAAAACCTACATCGGGAGAGGTTAATGTTGCAGGATATGACGCCTACAGACAGTCAGAACTAATAAAAAAGAATATTGGGTACATGTGTCAAAAATTCTCGCTGTATGAAGATCTCACAGTAAAAGAAAACATTGTTTTATATGGTGGAATTTATGGAATGAGCAAATCCCTCATCGGAGAAAGGCTAGTCAATCTTCTTGAAAAACTTCACTTTCAGAAAGATGAGAACAGGATGATATCTGATCTTCCACTCGGACTCAGACAAAAACTGGCTTTTTCGGTTGCATTATTACACGAACCAAAAATCGTATTCCTTGATGAACCAACGGGAGGCGTAGATCCAATTACAAGGAGACAGTTTTGGGAAACAATTTATGAAACTGCTTCAAGGGGGATAACTGTTTTCGTTACGACACATTATATGGATGAGGCAGAATATTGCGACAGAATATCAATAATGAATGAAGGGAAAATTGTAGCCCTGGATACACCTGAAAATTTAAAAAAACAATATGATGCTGCTTCAGTTGAGGAGGTGTTCATTAAAATAGCGAGACCATGAAACGATTCCTGGGTTTTGTAAAAAAAGAATTCCTGCATATTTTCAGGGATTACCGCACACTTTTTATCCTTTTCGGAATACCGGCAGCCCAGATTCTTATCTTTGGTTATGCTGTGAGCACTGATATTAAAAATGCAGGTGTTGCCGTATTGGATTTATCGCATGATGAAATAACAGAGAAACTGACAGACAAAATTTTCTCCTCGGGTTTCTTTAAAAGGACAGAGACCCTTCTGAATTATAGTGACATTGACAAGCTCTTTAAAAAAGGCAAAACCAAAGCTGTAATTGTTTACGAAAATGATTTCGGTAAAAAGCTGATCAGCGAAGGTAAAGCATCGCTCAGCATCATTTCTGACGGTTCCGAACCCAATACCGCCACTCTTATAACAAATTATACAACATCCATAGTGAATGACTTCAACAGGGAGTCAGCAGGACCAGGTATAAATAACGCTATCAGGATAAACCCTGAAGTAAAAATGCTTTATAACCCCGCTCTGAAAAGTCATTTCATGTTTGTCCCGGGAGTTATAACCTTAATTCTTATATTGATTTGTGCATTGATGACATCAGTTACAATAACAAGAGAAAAAGAGTTTGGGACAATGGAGGTTTTGCTGGTTTCACCTCTTCGTCCCATCCAGATAATCCTGGGAAAAGTGATGCCTTATTTCTTCCTTTCATTTGTAAATGTTCTCCTGATTCTCATGCTGTCGTGGTTAGTTTTCGGACTTCCGGTGAAAGGAAGCATTATACTTCTGCTTGCTGAATGCATGCTCTACATTCTGATGAGTTTAACCCTTGGAATCCTCATTTCAACAGTATCCAAGACGATGCAGCAGGCAATCTTTATTTCCCTCATAGGATTGATGCTGCCAACCGTATTACTCTCAGGTTTTATTTACCCGATAGAGAACATGCCAAAAATATATGATTATGTAAGTTCAGTTCTGCCCCCGAGATATTTTATTGTAATTATTAAGAACATAATGATAAAGGGGACAGGATTCATATATATCTGGAAAGAGACACTTATTCTGACAGTTATGACATTGGTTTTTATAAGCCTCAGTGTCAGAAACTTTAAGATAAGGCTCGAATAAATTGAAGAGGAGAAGAGGAGATGGGGTGAATAGGTGAAAAATCGCATATCGCACGCCTCAGACCCTTAAATAAAAGATAAAAGACAAAAGGAAAAAGACAATATAAAATAATGAGGACAATATTA
>PMNJ01000301.1:0-6675 GCA_003162595.1 Bacteroidales bacterium
GAAGGCTATATGGCAAGAGATCTTCCGGGTGGTTATGGCAAACAGGATATATACAGGATTGAGATTTATTCTAATGATCATCCAAGAAAATTCTTTGTAAGAGGAATGGTTAAAGTTGCTGACCTTATCAGTAATATGTCTGATAGTGTGAAGATAAGCGCTATGAATATTAAAAATCCTAACCAGACAATAATTGTCTATTCGAATCCTAAAACGGGTGAATATGAGTTTCAGCTTCCCCAGGGTGATTATCAAATAACTTATGAAGGAGACGGAGGGGAAAAAATAGTAAGAAAAATTGATTTACCACTTTCAAGTCCTTCCGACAGTTTTGCACTTCCGGGAACAATACTCCCAAAAACTGACTTTATTGCAGAATTAAATGTTGAAACCAATAAAACCATTTCCGTTACAAAAGGCGACTCAATCCTGTTTCCGATGAAGGTTGAACCAAGATCTCTCCTTACAATTGAACATTGGGTTGGAGATTCATTAGTATCAGTTGAAAACTTTACAATCCTTGATTCAACTTTTAACTATAAAATGGCACCAAGTCGCGGAAAGAACAGAGTTGTCTTTAAACTGACCGACAGGTTTAACAATACAACCAGGACTGAGGTTTTGATCACAAGGGAGAATAATATTACTAATCAGCCGATAATTAGTCCGGAATATGAAAGAGTAATATCTCAAAAACAGATTGAGTCACTCGCTGCAATGCTGAAGAACAGAGCTAAGGATAATCTGTTAAAAGTTGTAACAGAGGCAAATATTAAAAATAAAGAATTTGGAAAAGTCGATGAATATATCTCATATCTGAAAGAAGAAGCGGGTAAAAAGGGTGTCAGTCCTGAGGATGTGGATAAACTGGCTCTTAAAGTAGCTGTTATGGATAATATCCTTACGCAGGCTGCTGTTGATTTATTGGCAAAATACACAGATGGCGACTTGAAAAAACTTCTCACAGATCTTGATATTTATAAACTAAATCTAAGAACCTGGACTGATTTACAGGAATATATTAATGCAAAGACAGGAGGTAAGATAAGTCCTGAAGACCTGAACAGGATTGCTGCTGCAGTATTAGCTGAAACAGATCCATCAATAGCATTATTGAGAAGTAAAATCCTGGCATTCAGTGAGAACTCAGTTTCAGGGGACCTTATTCGTCAAACTGTGGCTGTTCTCGATCAGAGCAACATAAAAACAAAAGAGAAATGGCTGCAGGCATTTTACGATGAAGCTATTAAGCATGGACTTACTCCGGGCCAGATATCAGAAATACTTGTAATGATAAGTTCAGTTCCGAATACTAAGGTTGAACAGTATCTCAACGATCTGATAGCATATTCAGAAGAACCATTTGCCTCTGCATTGAAATCAATTGATTTGAAAAAAGAAGGGATCAAAACTCCGGAGGATCTTTTAATGTATCTCTTCAGGAATAAAGAAAAGTATCCTGAAGAAGCCGTTTCCAAAAGTATAGCTAGCTTAATATCTGCAAAAGATATCTCCGCAGCGAATATTAAATCAAATATTGCACCTGCAAGGAAAGGCAACCTGTGGATTTTATGGGTTCTTCTCGGAGTCGGGCTCCTGGCATTATTCCTGATATTNNAATCAGAAAAAATAGAAATGAGAGAAAATGACCGGCTTATGTCGGTCATTTTCATAAAATAATATATGATTAACAGTTCTTTTGCTATTTTTTTAATAAATTTGTTTAACAAAATCTCTGTCTATGAGCAAAAGAGCAGTCTGTCTGTTTTTTACGATAGTTTTAATCATTCCTGTTTATGCACAAGAGAATAAGGAGCAGCAGGACTCATTCCTCGAAGCTGAATATTTTCTGATGAATGAATCTTATTCTGACGCTCTCACTTACTATCTTCAGCTCTATGAAAAACTGCCGGATAATGCGAACCTTGCTTATCGTATTGGTGTTTGCTACCTCAATATTCCCGGTAAAAAAAATCTCTCCATCGAGTATCTTGAAAACGCGTCAAAAAACGTGTCTGCAAAGCATAAAGAGGGCACTCTCACACAGATAGACGCACCTTACGATGCATTATTTGAACTTGGGAAAGCATACCGGATAAATTACAGGTTTGATAAAGCAAAAGAAACTTTTACGAAATACCTGGCTACGCTTCTTCCTGACGATCAGGAGAATATTGATTTTATTAAAAATGAAATAAAGGTTTGTGATATGGCGAAAGAGATGATAGCCAAACCTGTAGCATATTCTGAGGAAAACATTGGAGAACTCTTTAATGATGAAAAATCAAACTTCAACCCTTTGATTTCAGCCGATGGAAAATCTTTTGCCTTTATGGTCTCTCTCAAATTTTATGATGCCGTAATGTTTTCTAGACTTATTAATGGTAAATGGACCCCGCCTGTCAACATTACTCCGGAACTTCAATCTGATGGGGATTTTTATATTTCGTGTCTTTCTGCAGACGGGAAATTGCTGTTTCTTTCTAAAGACGATCATATTAATAGTGATATTTATATGAGTTCATATGACGGAAACAGTTGGAGCAAGACTGTTAAGCTAAATAAAAATATCAATACAAAATATTGGGAATCACATGGCTTTCTGTCTGAAGATGGAAATCAACTCATTTTCGCTTCCGACCGGCCTGGAGGTTTTGGCGGACTCGATCTGTATGTCTCTCATAAAACAAACGGAGACTGGGGTCCTGCAGTGAACCTTGGACCGGAAATTAATACACAATTCAATGAGGACAGACCATTTCTTATAAATAATGGGAAGACCCTATTTTTCAGTTCGCAGGGGCATGAAAATATTGGAGGTTACGATCTGTTCAGATCCGATTTGCAATCAAACGGGTTGTGGAGTAAGCCTAAAAACCTTGGTTATCCGATTAATACACCCGATGATGATATTTTCTTTATGCCGGTTGGAGATGGGAAATCAGGTTATTATTCAAAATTTAAAGAAACAGGAGGATTCGGAAAGGAAGATATTTATAAGGTTACCTTTAAAGAAAAATAGGGCTGTCATTAGCTTAATCATTTAGAAAAATTACTATATTTGTTTTGATGGTAAAACTAAGAATGAAGATTATAAGTGTATTATTGCAGCTACTAACCCTGGTTATCTTCCCTGTTGCCTCTTCAGCTCAATCTTCCAGTGAGATGAAAAAAATATTTGCAAAGGCAGAGTCATACTATCTTTTTGAAGAATATGAGCTTGCAAATCAGCTNNCTCGATTCATATTTTTCCCTTTCCAAAGCATATCTGATTAATAATCAGCTTGAAAAAGCGCTGAATACTCTTCAAACTTTTGATAAACTTGCGCGGGAAACCACTTCCAAAGGAGGAATGAAGAACCTCGCGTATATTGAACAACAGATTCAGGCATGCAAAAATGCTATTCAGTATAAGGCAAATCCTGTAGTATTCAGCAAAAAGACTATGGGAAGCGATTTCAATCAGGGCGCAATAAATGATAATCCTGCCGTCAGCTTTGACGGAAACTCGATAGTTTACACTGAACACAGAGGCATGGTTAATGCTATCTTCTATTCAAAGAAGGAAAGAGGGAAATGGCAGACACCTATTGAAATAACTGCTGCACTTAATGCAGGAGAAGATTGCTCATCATGTTCTCTTAACAGCGATGGAACTGAACTATTCCTTTATAAAACTGATAATTATGACGGTAATATATATTCATCAAACTTTGTAAATGGTGCCTGGACACCAATTAAAAAACTTAACAAGAATATCAATACCAAATTTTACGAATCGCATGCCTCTATTTCATCTGACGGTAAAAAATTATATTTTACGAGTAACAGAGATGGCGGCCAGGGGAACCTTGATATTTATGTATCCGAAAGAGATGGCACAGGTGATTGGGGCCCAGCAGTAAATTTAGGAGCTTCCATCAATACACCATATAATGAAGATACTCCTTTTATAACAAGGAATGATTCAGTGTTATATTTTAGTTCAGAAGGACACAGTTCGATGGGTGGTTTTGATATTTTTAAAAGCCAGAAAATAGGAAATGCCTGGAAAACACCAACCAATATCGGATTTCCTATTAATACAACTGACGATGATAAATTTTTCCAACCGGTAAATAATGGGCAAAATGCTTATTATTCAATGACTACCGACTACAAAAAGAAAGAAATATTTTATCTGGGATTGGGAAATACAGACGTTAACCAGCAATTTGAAATAAAAGGTAAGTTCAGTCTGAAAGATACTATTGTTACCTTTGATGAAAATTATTCAATTCATCTTATTAACAAAACATCGGGAGATACCCTCGATGTAGGTTACCCCAATAAATATACAGGGCTCTATAGTTTTTCAGTAACCCCGGGTCAATTCAGAATATTTTATAAAGGTGTCGGTTATATAACCCAAACAATTGATACTTCAATTTTACAGGATAATCCGAATCTGGTATTAAATATAGATGTGTCACTTGAGAGAGATACAACTATAAAAAGGATCATCCCGCCGCCGGCAACGCCGGTAGTCTATTCCAAGATCGATCTTGCACTTATACCTACAATTGCTTCCGTCGATACAGCTACGTTAATTAGAAACCTCAATGTAAGCGATGTCGGCGATGTTAATATCAAAGATTCTGATGTGTTATACTATACTGTTCAGGTTATGGCTCTTCATAATCCCGTTGATGTAACCTATTTTAAATACATTAGTGATATGAAAGTAATGTATAATGATGTCGATAAGTTTTATCGTTATACTACCGGTAGATTTCAAACCAGGGAAGAAGCTTACTCATTAAGACTCGAGTTGATAAGGAAAGGTTATCCCGAAGAAATCTTTATCAAGAAAGTGTCGAAATAATGAGAACAGTTTTCAGGAAGACAATCATTCTTTCTCTTCTTCTTTTTTGCTTAATACCTCTTTTTTCACAAACGCTTTCCAAAAAGGGATTGATCAAAGCCGTTCATGATGCTGACTTATTTTATTATTATGATCAGAATTACGAAAAGGCCTCAACCATGTATGAGTCTCTTCTTAAAATTTATCCGGGGAACTCCAACTTTTCTGCAAAACTGGGAATATGCTGTTTAAACCTGGACGGGAGAAAAGCAGATGCCCTGAGACTTTTGTCAAAGGCCTCACTGAATGTTGTGAGCAATGACAAAGAATACCTGGAATACGGAGAAAAAGCACCGTTGGATACCTATCTCTACCTCGCAGTCGCATTTCATCAGAATGACAGCCTTCAAAAAGCCATTACATTTTATTCCGATGCTAAGAAAAGACTTTCAGCTACAGAAATCTTTCGTAACGAATATATTGACAATCAGATCAGAGACTGCAAGTATGCCATCGAGATGAAAAAGAAACCCCTGACAATATTAACAAGTCTTTTTGCTCCATGGCTGAATGAATATTCCGGTGCATGTAATCCTGTTCTTGCTAAAAATGATTCAGTTTTTATTTTCACAGTTTTAAATAATGGTATAACCAAGATTTTTTGTTCATATAAATCAGGTTCATGGAAAAAACCTTTGGATATTACCAAACAACTTGGAGGTTATGACAAGTTGTATTCAAACTCGATTACAGGTGATGGAAGACTTTTAATAATTTATATGGATGACGGCGGCGACGGAAACCTTTATTATAGTCAGCGAAAAGACAGTACCTGGACAAAAATNNTTTGCCAGCAACAGACCAGGAGGTGCAGGAGAACTTGATATCTGGGTTTCAGAAAAAGATGACAACGGATACTGGAAGCATCCTCTGAATTGTGGTACTACTATTAACACACCCTATAATGAGAATACTCCGTTTTTTGACCCATCAACCAATACACTGACATTCAGCTCTATCGGTCATTTAGGCATGGGTGGATATGATGTTTTCAGATCAATAAAAAGAAATGGAATCTGGACCGAACCTCTCGGTTTACCTTATTCTTTTAATAATACCTTAGATAATACCTTTTTTATTCTAAATAACAATTCCACAGGATATATCACCAGCTTATATAACGAACAAGACAAATCACGAAACATTTATTCAATTTCTGCAGAGGACAATACTGATAAGACTATTTCTGCCAATGGTACAGTTTCTCTTCAGGATGGGATGCCTGTTGATCCGGTGCAGATGACTATCCAGCTTTTTGATCAAAAAACAGGAATCCTGCTTAAAAATATTTCTGTCGTTGATTCCGCCTCCTTTAAGTATGTGATGAAACCAGGTAAGTTTAAGATCCTGATAAGCCGCATTGGCAAAAAGAAAACAGATACAATTAATCTGAATGTAAATGTTAAAAATGAAAATAAGGAAGAAAATCGAACGGCATTACAATCACGTATCGATACAGCATTATTTAAATTCGATATAAAACCAGGTGATTATCAATTGTTTATAAATCATATTGGATATAAGACCGATACAATAAACCTCAGTATTCCTTCACTCTACTCTGGCAATTATATAGCAATTAATTCCTCATTGATACCAAATAAAATTACCAGTGGAGAATTTCTGGACATTAAAAATATTCTATTTGATTTTGATAGTTATAAGCTTACTAATGAGGCTGTAGCAGTGCTGGAAAAATTAAAATCAATACTTATAAGTTACCCTGAATTAAAAATTGAAGTCGCAGGTTATACCGATTCAAAAGGAACTAC
>PMNJ01000301.1:6705-11509 GCA_003162595.1 Bacteroidales bacterium
TTACTCCGGAATATCTCAGGCAGCCATTCTCAATGAAGTACAGTATAGTCCTTGTAAAAACAAAACAAAACCTTGCTCCTGATTACTTCAGAAACCTGAAGATAAATGAAATGCATTTTATCAAGCCAATTAAGACAGATTCCGTTTCACTTTACGTTCTTGGTCTNNGGGTCAGGAATTTTACCTTCCAGGTTTACAAAGAAAGCATTTGGCAAATCTGAATTCGAGGCTTTAAATACAAATCCTGACGGTTCTGATAATCCTGAAGGAAGAAAGTACAACAGGAGAGTAACATTTGGAATCCTTGATCCGAAGACCGGTATAATTATTCATCAGGATACTTTTACTCCGGAATATCTCAGGCAGNNTTCTTGGTCTGTTTTATAATAAAGCCGATGCATTAAAGTATCTTGTATATGTTAAAGAAAATGGATTTAAAGATGCCTACCTGATCAACCAATACGAAATAAAAGTCTCGCAGGAATCGAGGAATATCCCTGAAACAGTAAGCGGGCAGACTGCAGGTGAAAAAATCTATACAATCCAGCTTAAAGCTTCAAAATCTCAATTGAATATGAACCTGTTCAAAGGAATTGACGGGGTAAGTGAAGTATCCTCTGACGATGGCTATTACCGGTATGTCTACGGGAAATTCAGTTCATTCACAAAAGCAAAAACCGAACTGGTTCACCTGCAGGAAACAGGATTTAAAAATGCGTTTATCAGAGAATTGAATTCGCTTACTCATAAATAGTCCTGAAATACTCACTCCTATGAAGTACAAAAATATCAAGCTCAGAGCGCTGGAGCCTGAAGATCTGGAGCTTCTCTATGAGTGGGAAAATAACGACTCCTACTGGTTGATAAGTAACACCGTTTCCCCCTTTTCAAGATATACTCTTAAACGATATATTGAGAATTCTCATAAGAATATCTATGAAACAGGTCAGCTAAGGCTTATGATTGACCATATTGAGGATAAAGTAACCATCGGGACTATAGATCTTTTTGAGTTTGATCCATTTCACAAAAGAGCCGGTATTGGAATACTTCTTGGCAACGAATCTTACAGAAGAAAAGGATATTCATCCATGTCTCTGACCTGTCTGATAAAATACTGCTTCAAAACGCTTCAACTCCATCAACTGTACTGTAATATATTGGTAAATAACTGTGAAAGCATAGATTTATTTAAAAAACAGGGATTTGTCCGGATAGGAATTAAAAAAGATTGGATTAAGACATCCGATGGATACTTAGATGAATATTTGTTCCAGTTGATTAACGAATAATAATGGAATATTTATTTGTAGAAACACTTCTGAGACCTGTCTCTACTGTTTTAAACCTGCTGCCAATAAGCCACATGCAGCCGATATATCTGCCCCGCGCGATTTACGGATTGAAGCAGAAATCCCCGATATTATAAGATTATGTTTAAAAAACTGCATCCTTTCAGCTGGAGATGAGCAGTTTTTATCGTTATTGCCAGGATGATAGGAAAGCAAATTAACCCTTATTTTTGAACCTTTAAGAATAGATTTAAGTCCTTCCAAATGACTGTCGGTATCATTTAAATTCTTTATCATAATATATGCAAGGCTTAATCTTCTTTTCTTTTTTAAAGGGAAATTCTTCATCATTTCAATTATATCCTGAACCGGATACTTATTTTCAACCGGGATAATTTCTCTTCGCTCTGTACTGAAAGGAGAATACAAACTTAATGTCAGATTGCAATCAGATCTTTGAAGGAACTGCTCAACATGTGGCTTTAAGCCTACTGTTGAGACAGTTACATTCCTTGAACTTATGGCCAGTCCCCATTCTGCTGTAATTATGCTGCAGGCTTTCAGAACATTTTCAAGATTATCCATCGGCTCGCCCATGCCCATAAAAACAACATGTGTTACTTTGTCAGCCTGAGGAATAGCCAGAACCTGGTTCACAATATCCCCTGCCGTTAGATTACCCCTGAAACCATATCTGCCGGTAATACAAAATGAACATCCCATTCTGCAACCGGATTGAGTTGACACACAAATGGTATTTCTCTTATTATCAGGAATATATACAGTTTCAAATTGCTTCCCGTTGTCAGTTCTGAACAGATATTTCACTGATTTGTCTGCTGAAACTTCTGAAGCGAGAGGTAAATATATTCCAGTGGCTGCAATATTAAAAAGCTCTTCCTTAAGCCTGTATGGTATTTTTACCATTTCTGAGATATTCGAAATTCTCTTTTTATATATACTGTTTGAGATTGAGACGGCATGAGAAGAAGTGAAATTTAATGGTCCAATAAGATCAAATATTTCATCAGCTGTCAGACCACAAAGACTCTTCTTAACCATTTTCTGGAGATGCTTTCAATTCTTATAACGACGGACCGTTTGCGGACGGTTCCCGGGTATTGACAAAGTAGCATGTAAAGTTCTAGGTGTAAGTCTCGAAGAGATCACCAGAGCATTTTAGTTTATTAGTCCTCTGTGTTTAAGTAATGGTTCAATAACAGGTTTCCGGCCTCTGAAATTGATGAAGCTTTGTTCGGCATCTGTTATTCCCATTGGAGCCAGGATGTTTTTACGGAACGATTCAGCTGTTGCTTTGTCAAAAATTCCCTTTTCCTTGAAGGCTTCGAATGCATCATTATCAAGTTCTGCTGCCCAGGTATAGCAGTAGTAACCGGCATCATATCCATCGCTTGCAATGTGCAGAAAATAAGTACTCCTGTATCGCGGTTCTATTTCTTTAATAAGGCCTATCTTCTGAAGGTGGTCTTTTTCGAATTGTTCGATATCAATATTTACAGGAGCCTCAAGAGTATGATAGTCCATATCGAGAAGTGAAGCAGCAAGAAGCTCTACATTGTCAAACCCGGTATTAAAAAACCTGCTGTTTTGAATTTTAGCTATCAGAGAATCAGGAATAATTTCACCCGTTTTATAATTTTTTGCGTACATCTTTAATACCTCAGGTTCTGTTGCCCAATGCTCCATTATCTGGGAAGGAAGCTCAACAATATCTTGTGCAGTGTTTGTTGTGCTGTATTTATTTATGGAGAAGAGACCCTGAAGCCCATGTCCGAATTCATGAAAAAGAGTCCGGGCATCATCAAGACTAAGTAACGACGGAGTCTCAATTGAAGGATTATTGAAGTTACATACAATTGTAACAACAGGGTTGATTTCCTTCCCGTCAAGCCATTTGTGATCGCGGTACTCTCCGCACCATGCTCCCTGGCTTTTACTAGCCCTGGTGAAAAAATCCATATACAGAACTCCAAGAGGTCTTCCGTCAGTTTCCTTAACTTCAAATGCCTTTGCATCGGGATGAGGAAGTGGAATATCGGCAATCGGCGTAAATGTAACGCCATATAACTTGTTTGCAACCGAGAATGCCCCTTCTCTTACATTATCGAGTTTAAAATAAGGCCTTAGCTCATTATCATCAAGGTTATATTTTTCTTTCCGTAACTTCTCTGCAAAGTACCACCAGTCAGAAGGTTCAATTTTGTATTTTATTCCTTCTCTGTCAGCAATTTTTTGCATCTCCTTAAGTTCTTCTCCGGCAACTTTTAATGCAGGTATCCATACCTGATTGAGAAGAGCATATACATTTGCAGGAGTTTTAGCCATTCTGTTGTCAAGACTCAGATCGGCGTGAGTCTTAAAGCCGAGAAGTTTTGCCTTTTCTGCCCGAAGAGCAACCAAATTCTCAAGAACTTTTTTGTTGTCAAGCTTATCACCATGATTTCCCCGTGTGAGATAGGCATCATATAGTTTTTTGCGCATTGCACGATTCTCATCGTAAGTCAGGAAGGGAAGCATGCTAGGCTTCTGTGTAGTAAATACCCATTTCCCCCCGAGGCTGTCTTTTTTAGCACGTTCGGCTGCGCCATTGATGACACTCTGAGGCAATCCTTTTAAATCAGCTGAATTATCGATTACCAGTTTGAATTTATTTGTCTCTGCCAGAACATTCTGACTGAAATTCACAGACAGTATTGCTAACTTTTCATTAAGCTTTTTAAGGGTGTCCTTATCTGCACCTTTAAGAAGAGCTCCGTTACGTACAAAATTTTTATAAAGGTTTTCAAGCAGAAATCCCTGTTCCGGAGTAAGTGACAATTTTTCTTTGCTGTCATATAAAGATTTCACCCTTATGAAAAGCGCAGAATCAAGCAGGATTTCATCACGATATGCTGAAAGCAAAGGAGAGACTTCCACTTCGATTTTTTGAATTGAATCATTTGTGTTCGCAGTTGCCTGAGAGAAAAACACGAATGAGACTTTACTCAGGATTTCCCCAGACTTATCGAATGCTTCAATTGTGTTCTCAAATGTCGGCGTGCTTTTACTATTTGAAATATTTTTAATTTCTTGTCTGCCGTCGGCCATTCCCTTTACAAAAGCAGGCATATAATGTTTTGCCAATATCTTTTCGAATGGAGGAACGTTAAAAGGAGTATTATATACGGAAAAGAATGGGTTGGTATTATCAACTTCAACTGCAGGTTTGTTTTTACAACCTGCTATTGCTAAACCAATAAATCCGGATATCAATAACATTTTACAGGCTTTTTTCATGGTTATAAATATTGATTATTTAATCTGTAATGATCTGATTACAAAATAAGGCTATTCAAATATATAATCAAAAGAAACTTAACGAATTTAACAGTTTACGTTACAGAATGGATCTTTGATTCAACAGCAGGCAAGTATTCAATGTGTTTTCTTAAAAAATGAACCTCGCTGTTGGCGTAGATTGTTCAGGTATTGCGGAGAGAGGGGGATTCGAA
>PMNJ01000065.1 GCA_003162595.1 Bacteroidales bacterium
GGTCAGCGTAATTCTGATTATGGAGTGTTTGCAGGCGTCTCGTCGTATCTTGGCGATATAAATCCAAACAGGCTTTTATATTCACCCCTTCCGGCAGGAGGAATTTTTTGGAGATATAACTTAAATCCACGGCAGGCTTTAAGAACTAATCTGTTTATCGGTGGTTTACGGGCAAACGACCTTGATTTTAATAATGCTTTTCAACAAGCAAGAGCGGCTTCGTTTTCAGGTACAGTTGGTGAATGCGCGGTACAGTTTGAGTTCAACTTCTTCCCCTATTCAACTGAGGGAAAGCAATGGAATTTCACTCCATATTTCGCCGCAGGTGCAGGAATTGCCTTTGTCAATACAGTTACTTTTACTTATGTGCCTGTCATCCCTTTTTCATTTGGGTTTAAGGTTAATGTCTATAAAAATATTGGATTGGAAGTCGAATATGGTTTTCGTAAAACTTTTTATGATAACTTTGACGGCGTAAAAGATTTGGTTGCCTCGTCAGATTATTCATGGATTCATAACAATGACTGGTACACTTTCACAGGAATAGCAGTCACCTGGAAGATCTATAATAAATTGGCCGGTTGTCCTGCTTATGGCGAAGTGAATTCTAAAAGGAAACGCTAGTTTATGCAGTTAAGGAAAAAAATAGATATCAATAAATTGCCTTCACATGTGGCAATTATTATGGATGGAAACGGAAGGTGGGCAAGGCAAAGGGGCCTTGATAGAATATTTGGACATCAGCAAGGTGTCAACGCTGTGAGAGAAGTGATCGAAGCTGCTGCAGAGCTTGAAATCGGATTTCTTACCCTTTACGCTTTTTCAAACGAGAACTGGGGAAGGCCCGATGAAGAAGTATCCGCTTTAATGGGAATAATGATCCAGTCTCTTAGTAATGAGACAGAAACATTATTAAAAAACAATATCCGCCTAAAAGCAATAGGCGATATGGACCGGCTTGCAGACGATGTAAGGGAAAGGCTCTTTGAAACAATAAAATTAACTTCTGCCAGTACAGGACTTAACCTGATCATTGCACTGAGTTACAGTTCACGCTGGGAGATTACTGCAGCAGCAAGAAATATATCATCTGCAGCTAAAAATGGAACTCTTAATCCTGAATCAATAACTGAAGAGGACTTTGAAAAATACCTTAATACCAAAGGAATCCCTGATCCGGAACTTTTGATCAGAACCAGTGGTGAATTACGAATAAGCAATTTCCTTTTATGGCAGGTCGCTTATGCTGAATTTTACTTTACTGAAACACTTTGGCCTGATTTTGGTAAAGATGATTTTTATAATGCTATAATTGATTTCCAGAAAAGAGAACGAAGATTTGGAAAAACAAGTGAACAAGTATCGGAAAAATGATAAAATGATGGTGATCAAAAAAATTAGAAGGACTTTTGTGGCAACATTTCTGGCTCTTTTGAGCCTTTCACTGAATGCTCAGGAAAAGCAGAAAATCGTTGACTTCATGACATTTGAGGACTATGTCATAGGAGGTGTGACAGTAACGGGAGTCAGATTTCTTGATGCAAACGCACTTATAGGAATTTCCGGACTGAAAATAGGACAGGCAGTTACTATTCCTGGAGATGCGGTAACTACTGCTGTACAGAAATTGTGGCAACAGGGGCTGTTTTCGGATGTCAGAGTCTCTATATCAAAGGTTCTTTCAGATACGGTTTATCTTGATATCAACTTACAGGAAAGACCCAGGATATCATCCATAAAGCTAAATGGACTAAAAACCTCAGAGATAACTGATCTCAACAAGAAGATAAATCTTCCTATTGGATCACAGGTAACCCCTTACTTACTTAATACAGCACAAAAAATAATAAAAGACCATTTCATTGAAAAAGGTTTTATGAATACTCAGGTTAATTATGTTCAAAAAGATGATCCTGACCAGCCTAACAATGTCATTCTTAACGTCAATGTTGACAAAAAGGAGAAAGTAAAAATTGCTAATATCACTTTTGTTGGAAACGAGTTCTTCGAATCTTCAACGCTCCGGAGAAAATTAAAATCGACTAAGGTAAAGAATCTTAATTTTTTCAGAGCTTCGAAATTTATCGGCGATAAGTTTATTGAAGATAAACAGAAACTTACAACCTTTTACAACGATAACGGATTTAAGGATTTTACTATTCTTTCAGATTCCGTATATACAGTGTCGGAAAACAGGATAGGTCTAACAATTAAAATTGATGAAGGGAAACAATACTTCCTTAGAAATGTGGATTGGGTAGGTAACAGCGTATATAAGAAAGAGGATCTCAGGAAGGTATTTAATGTTGAGAAGGGAACGGTCTATAACCAGACTCTTATCGACGACAGACTTAATGGGGCATCAGGCGCCGATGACGCAGTAAGTAATTTGTATCAGGATCATGGCTACCTGTTTTCAAGCCTCAAACCGGTTGAATCAAAAATTGATCATGACTCGATCGATCTTGAGGTCAGAATTTATGAAGGAGATCAGGCCTATCTCAATAATGTTCTGATTACCGGTAATACCAGAACCAACGAGCATATTGCCCGACGTGAACTCTATACATTACCAGGAGACCTCTTCAGCAAAACCAAAATTTTAAGATCTGTCCGTCAGTTAGGAGTGCTTGGTCATTTTGACCCGGAAAAGATCAATCCGACCCCCCTTCCTGATGTTACAAACGGAACAGTGGATCTGCTTTATAAACTTGAAGAGAAAGCAAATGACCAGTTCGAGATTTCCGGAGGCTGGGGAGCAGGTATGCTTATCGGAACTGTTGGCGTTCGATTTAATAACTTTTCTATGCGCAATTTCTTCAAGCTGGACCGATGGCGTCCCTATCCTTCCGGTGATGGCCAGTCAATAAGTTTAAGAGTCCAGTCAAATGGAAAGATCTATACCTCATTTAATGTCTCATTTGTTGAACCATGGCTTGGAGGAAAAAATCCCAATACATTCTCTGTTTCTCTGTACGAGTCGATTATGACGAATGGAAAGAGTTCAGGGGAGGATGGATACCAGTCTATGATTATCAATGGTGCATCCGTAGGTTTAGGTAAAAGGCTCTCATGGCCCGACGACTACTTTTCACTTTATGGTGAATTAAACTATCAGAGGTATAATCTGAATAATTATACTGTTTACTCATTCCTTTTTGATAATGGTACATCCAACCTGTTCAGCTTTACAACAAAACTAACCAGGTTTTCTACAGGTCCTAACCTGATATATCCTGAGAGCGGGTCATCGTTTACTCTTTCTTTGCAGGCCACTCCGCCATATTCGCTTATAAGCGGTGAGAATATGAAAAATGTTTCAGATCAGGTAAAATACAAGTGGATTGAATTCCATAAATGGACATTCAAAGAAGATTATTATTATCCGTTAACAAAGAATAATAAATTAGTTCTCGATGCACGTTTTAACTTCGGGTATATAGGGTATTATAATAAAGATATAGGACCATCTCCTTTTGAGAATTTTTCAGTAGGTGGCGATGGTATGACAGGATATAGTTTTTATGGTCGTGAAATGATAAAGTTGAGAGGTTATGGATCTGGTAGCGATGGAGTGGGAGCACTCACACCCAGCGATCCGCTTAAACCAAGTGTACCCTCAGGGAACGTCTATTCAAAAATCACTTTGGAACTTCGATATCCGATATCTTTAAACCCTCAGGCAACAATTTATGTTCTCGCATTTCTTGAATCCGGAAGAGCGTGGTATCAGCTCAGTGAATATAATCCGTTCAAAATGAACCGTGCGGCAGGTTTTGGAATCAGAGCCAACCTCCCGATGTTCGGATTGCTTGGCGTTGACTGGGGTTATGGATTCGACGAGGTTCCTGAACCTTCACTATATCCGAATTCTAATAAATCACAATTCCAATTTACTATTGGTCAAGAGTTTTAATTAAATAATAATATTTACAGTTATGAAGAAAACAGGGGTATTAATTGGATTATTTATTCTGACTTCGGCTATGGCTATGGCTCAGAAATATGCTTTTGTTGATTCTGAATATATAAGGAAAAACATTCCTGCATTCACCACTGCCCAGGATCAACTCGACAAGCTTTCCAAACAATGGGAAAAAGAAGTTGCTGACGGTTATGCTGTTGTTGAACAGATGTATAAGTCATATCAGAATGAGTCAGTTCTTCTTTCACAGGATATGAAGACAAAAAGGGAAGAAGCTATCATTGCAAAGGAAAAAGAGATGAAAGACCTTCAGAATAAATATTTTGGAGTGGAAGGCGATCTTTTTAAAAAGAGAGAAGAGCTGGTTAAACCAATTCAGGATGAGATTTTAAAAGCTATAAAAGAGATTGCTGTGGATGGAAGTTATGCTGTCATTTTTGATACGGCTGCAGGAGGTAATATACTGTTTGCCAATCCTAAATTTGATATCAGTGATCAGGTTCTTGAAAAATTAGGTTATAAAAATTAATTAATTACTTTTGCATAAATTGTTTAATAAAATTATTTAAAATGAGAAGATTTATAGGTATAGCAGCGTTGATGATCGTCATTGCTTTAGTGGGGCAGAGTGCAATGGCTCAGAGTTTTAAGTTTGGGCACATAAACAGCGATGAACTCATTCAGTCAATGCCGGAATATGATTCAGCCACCGTTAAACTCGAGAAATTCCGCAAAGAACTTGTCAATGCCCTTGAACTGATGCAGGTTGAATGGAATAATAAGAGCGATGCATATCAAAAAGAGAGTAAAACTCTTAGTGATATCGTGAAACAAACGAAAGAACAGGAACTGATGGATATCCAGAAGAGAATTCAGGATTTTCAGGCAAATGCTCAGACACAGCTTCAGAATAAACAGACTGAGGTTTTTCAGCCTATTTATACAAAGGTTGATAAAGCAATAAAGGACATAGGTAAAGAGAATGGATTTTTATATGTATTTGATGTTGCCAAAGGTGCATTACTATATTTTGATGAGACTAAAAGTACTAATGTAATGCCCCTTGTCAAAACAAAACTAGGATTAAAATAATTCATAGACCTTATTATAAGGAGGCTGCTCATAAGGGCAGCCTTTTCTCATTGATAGGGGAAGGGTTAAAAAAGCAGAAGGATGAAAGAGCAACCAATTGGTATATTTGATTCAGGTGTCGGAGGACTTACTGTGGCTCATGCAATTAAACAGATTTTGCCTCGCGAAAGCATTATCTATTTCGGAGATACGGCTCATCTTCCATATGGAGATAAATCAGCGGAATCTATCAGATATTACTCTCAGCGGATTACTGAATTCCTTTTGGAATACAATTCAAAAGTTGTTCTTATAGCCTGCAATTCAGCATCTGCATCGGCATTCGATTCACTTAAGCAGGAATTTAAAAACAAAGCCATAATTATTGATGTAATCGACCCGGTTGTAGAATACCTGCATACAAGAAGTTTTAAAAAAATAGGGGTTATCGGGACAAAGAGAACAATCAGTTCGGGCACTTATGAAACGAAAATAAAGGAAAAATCACCATCAACAACTGTGATCTCACTCGCTACTCCCTTGCTGGTTCCGATGATCGAAGAGGGTTTTATATTCGACGATATCAGTAATGCAATTATTCGTGCTTATCTTTCAAATGAAGCTCTGGCCGGAATACAGGCATTAATACTTGGCTGTACGCATTATCCGATAATAAAAAATCAGATAAGCAAAATATTTAATTTTGATGTGGAAGTTGTTGATTCAGCCAGAATTGTTTCTTTGATCGTCAAAGAGATACTTGATAAAAACGACCTTTTAAACGATTCCGGAAAGGTAAAAGATCAGTTTTTTATTTCAGATTATACAACCTATTTTGAAAAGATTGCCAGAATGTTTTTTGAGGGAGAAATAAACCTGAAAAAAGCAGATATCTGGAGCTGACCAATTCAATCACTTCCTTCTTATTTTTTGCCCCACCCCACCCAAGGGATTTGTCCGCCAACCCCCCTAAAGGGGGGCTAAAACACCAATAAAAGAAAGATATTTAGTAAAAACAAAGAGAATTAACCCCCCTTTAGGGGGGAAGGGGGGCAAAAAAACGGGTAGGTGGAAAGGCAACCGGAAATGAGTAAGTTCACGAGAAATTTAAAACATGATCAATATCATGCTCACAATTTTCTTTTTTCTTCGATTTTCAATATATTAAAAGTTAAATTTGTGCCTTAGAAGCAGTTAGTTATATAATTTTCCATACTATACTGAAATAAAATAACAGGTATCATGCGTAAAAAATCAGAAGTTATCGAAAGAGAAGAAGTAGTTATCCGTTTCTCAGGCGATTCAGGTGATGGGATGCAACTTACAGGAACTCTCTTTTCTGACACTGCCGCTTTATTCGGTAATGACTTATCTACGTTTCCAGATTATCCGGCAGAGATCCGGGCCCCACAGGGTACTGTCGGAGGTGTTTCAGGATTTCAGGTTCATTTGGGACATTCGAAAATAAACACCCCCGGAGATTTTTCTGATGTACTGGTAGCAATGAATCCTGCTGCCATCAAAGCCAACGCCAAATGGATCAAACCGGGCGGGACCATTATTTATGACGAAGGTAATTTCACCGAAAAAAACATCGAGAAAGCAGGTTATAAAAAAGATCCAATATCGGAGGAAAAACTCGAAAGTTACAATATTATTGCTGCTCCGATTTCTTCAATGGTAAAAGAAGCCCTTAAAGACTTTGGTCTTGATCCAAAATCTGTGCTTAGGACAAAAAATATGTTTGCTTTGGGAATGGTTTACTGGCTATTCGACCGTAAGCTTAAGTATACTGAAGATTACTTTGAAAAGAAATTCAGGAATAAACCAGGTATGGCCGAGGCAAATAAAGTTGCCTTGAGGGCAGGCTACTATTATGCTGAAACTATTGAAGCTTTAAACCCAACATATAAAATTCTTCCGGCAGAGATTGCAAAGGGCCTTTACCGTAATATTAGCGGGAATACAGCTACCGCCTGGGGTTTTATTGCAGCAGCCGAAAAGGCAGGGCTGGAACTGTTTATCGGATCATATCCTATTACACCTGCAACAGGAATCCTCGAGGAACTGGCAGCACGCAAAGACCTGGGCGTTAAAAGTTTTCAAGCCGAGGATGAGATAGCCGGAATCTGTACTTCACTCGGTGCAAGTTTCGCTGGAAATCTGGCTGTTACGTCAACATCAGGTCCTGGCCTGGCACTTAAATCGGAAGCTATCGGACTGGCAGTAATGGCTGAACTTCCCATTGTGATTGTGAATGTTCAGAGAGGTGGCCCTTCTACAGGACTGCCTACAAAAACTGAACAGTCCGATCTTATGCAGGCCCTTTATGGGCGAAATGGAGAATGCCCGGTTGTCGTTATAGCCTCAAGTACACCATCTGATTGTTTCCATTTTGCTTTTGAGGCAGCAAGAATTGCATTGGAACACATGACACCGGTATTACTTCTATCTGACAGTTATCTTGCGAATGGGACAGAACCATGGAGAATTCCGGAAATGAAAGATCTTCCAAAAATTAACCCTCCGTTTGCTGACAAAGCCGAGATTCCGTTTTTACCATATAAGCGTGATAATGAAAAGCTTGCAAGGTCATGGGCAATACCCGGTATTGCCGGTTTGGAACATCGGATCGGGGGTCTTGAGAAAACTATCAAGGGAACAGTATCTTATACTCCTGAAAACCATGAACAAATGGTTAAGCTAAGGGCAGAAAAGGTAGAAAGAGTGGTAAATGAAATTCCCGACCTGGTGGTTTATGGTCCCAAATCAGGGGATATACTTGTGGTTGGTTGGGGCGGATCGTGTGGCTACCTGATAACTGCTGTGCGTGAGTTACAGGATGAAGGTCATAAAGTAAGCCTGGTAAACTTCAATTATATAAATCCTTTGCCAGGGAATGTAAAAGATATTTTCAGCAGGTTTAAAAAGATAGTTGTTTGCGAACTAAATATGGGACAATTTGCCAACTATCTGCGTATGAAGCATCAGGAGTTCTCCTATGAACAAGTTAATAAAGTTCAGGGTGTACC
>PMNJ01000181.1:0-10546 GCA_003162595.1 Bacteroidales bacterium
TCCTCTGGCAAAAACTCCTTTCCGTCTGTTATGGTATCAAGGGTATTGCAAACCGATACCGGATTGAAGACGGCTCCTGCAGGATTAATCAAAACCGGCATATGACCCATTTCCAACTGAGAACCAATTGAGTAAGCAAAGCAGGAGCCAATAAACAACACCGGATCATTGTAGGTGATCTTATCCTTTGAGGGATCAATAAGAAATGTAGTTCTCAATTCCATATTGCGATTGCTGATTACTGATAGCGGATTATTGATTTCGGATTGAATTTTTACAGACCCATCCAAATCCGCATTCCAAAATGATAATACTAACTTTTAATCCAATCTATTATATATTTAAATACTTCATCTTTGAACGGCTCATTGTGTAATTCATGATAACCGCCATCCCATATTTTCAATTTAACCATGTTCGTTTTTCCTGCAAACTCCCGGCTTCCCTCCGGGGAAGTAATCATATCATCACTCCCATGGAGTATGAGAACCGGAATTTTGAGGTCGGAAGCATGAGTAAGTGAATACTTTGCGGCTGTCAACGCCCCATCAAAGAGCCTCACTGAGACTTTGTCATGAACCAGAGGGTCTGTCTTATATCTCTCAACAACAATTTTATCATGAGAGATGTGATTTATGTTAAGGCCCGATGGTTGAATAAGTCCGGGAATCAGTTTTTTCATCACTGAAACTAAAAAGAGTTTAATCTTTGGAGGTTCGAATGCCAGACGAAGAAGCGGGGAGGTAACTATGGCACCTTTTACTTTCGGGTTTTTACGTAAAAGATAATCAAGAACTATTCCTCCGCCCAGGCTGTGCCCATAGATATAAACCGGGCACCCGGGGAAAGTCTGGTTACAGCTTTTAATCATGATATCTATCATTTCATCGATCAGGGCAAAACTTATTACATCGCCTCTTTTCCCATCAGAGCTGCCATGACCCGGCAGATCAACACCGGTAAAACCTATCTCCTCTTTGTTAAACAGCGTAGCCCAATGATCATAGCGATGAATGTGTTCCCCAATACCATGTACAAAGACTATTACTGCTTTCATGTTTTCGCCGGGGCTTTGAATCATCCCGCGTAAAACCTGTCCGTTACTAAGCTTAATATTAAAATCCATACCATTTTTCTTTAAAATTACGAAAGTTGATTAAATATCTTGTATATGCTCAGGGTAGATTTTTAATTTATCCTTAATCGAACCTTAACCCATTCTTAATCTTTTCTCTTTTAGCATAGTTTAAATTTGTTGAAGGTTAGTTAATAAGTTAAAACAACACTTTATCACAAAAAACAAATTTATTCAAAACAGTCAAAAAATTCAACATTTCAATTTAGATAATATTTAGACTGCATTAAGAAATTAGATTTTAATTAACTGGATATCATAATTATACAAATGAACATTATTTATAACATACTCAGAATATAACGATTTTAAGATATTAAGATTTGCTTATCTTTATTTTTCTGTATACATTTGTTTCAACAATAAAAACCTAAGAGTTATGACACAGCATGAATTTAACAGTAGCCTGATAGAAATGAAGACAAATCTTCAAAGATTTGCAATGAGTCTTACATCCGATCGTGATAGCGCTCTGGATCTTGTGCAGGATACTTACCTTAAAGCTATTATGTATAAGGAAAAATTTGTCGATTACACAAATCTTAAGGCCTGGGTGTTTACAATAATGAAAAACACTTTCATCAATAACTACAGAAGAAATGTGAAAGAGAATACCATTATTGACGGGACACAGGATCTGTATTATATAAACCAGCCGCACGACAAGGGGTTTATTTCGCCGGAGTCGAAATATGCTGAAGGCGAAATTGAATATGCAATTGATTCCTTAAGTGATGAATTCAGAATTCCCTTCAGGATGCATATTGAAGGTTACAAATATAAAGAGATTGCTGATGAACTCGGATTAAAAATAGGAACAGTGAAAAGCAGAATCTTCTTCACACGTCAGAAATTAATGTTGATGTTAAAGGATTATTCCAGATAGATAGTTAGTTAGAGTTAGGTTAGTTAGGGTTAAAAAGGGCTGAGTGATCAGCCCTTTTTTATTATCCTCACTATCACCCCGGTAAGTACAAAGGAAAGAAATAAACCTGAAACAATCCATGCCCAGGTGTTTGGTGTCTTGGAATCAGCCCACATTTCATATGGCTCAGTCATAAAATAGTCCGACTTGACGGGCCACAGTAAAATATTACTCCTGTCAATAAAACCGTTAGTGCCGATTAGTTTTCCTGGCATTACAATTCGTTCGGAATAGTCACTGAAGTTCGCAAACATGTTTTTGGTGACTATCGAAAGTGCTGAATCTGCTTCAGTTTTGTACTTCAATGCATTCTCTTCACCAAGGAATTCCCTAAGCAAAATCCCGTTCTTCCAAAGGCTGTCCAATTGCTTGTCATTTTTTTCAATAATTTTCACAAACTCATTTTCACGGGCTTTTAAGGATTGCATTGTCATGTTATTATCAGCCTTCCCGTCTGCCAGTTTTGAGAACTCGCCGATCCATTCTGAAACAAGATTTTTTTCTGTCCATTCATCCGTTTTATGTTTGACCGAATCACTCAGAGCCTTGAATTTAAGACTATCAGGGCCATTCTCTTTTTCTTCTTTAAGCTTTTCGGGAGAATAAAAGTATCTTAATTCCTCATTATTAAGGAAGTCTTTCACCGGGTAACCAAATGACAAGAGCTTATCAACTTTTTCGAAGAACCGGAATTCGGTATTAAACCATTTGAATCGTTTCTTAAATCCCGCATTTCTTGAAAAATCTTTATTATAACCTGAATCTGATTTATAAGTTAAGTTTATCTCATCTACACTCTTGAAAAGTTTCTCAGCTTTCCTTATCCAGGTTGTATCACCTTTTTTGTCTACCTCGCATGAATCCTTTATAGTCCAGCTGCGATCAATTGGTACCTGAATCTCCGAAATTTTAAATCTTTTTTTAATGTCGCCCTCAATACTTTTCATCTCGATCTTTCGGGTGACAGATCCATCAGGGTGAACATAATTTGTCACAACTGTCTCCGGATCATTGCATGACACAATAAACATCAAAAGAAATGATATAATCAGTTTAATTGATCTTCTTTTCATGGCTTCAGAGATTATTATTAGTACGATTATTTTCAATTAGCTTCTTTTCAATCATCTTTTTTAATTCAGGATCCTCTTCAATCAGGTTTTCGAGGTCCTTATATTTTAACTGCAACTCGTTTACAGACTCAATAAGCTCCTTCATCTGCCTTTCTGAAATAGTTATATTCTTTGAAGGGAATCTCATCCCTGAGTTCCTGTACACCATAAGCATTTTTTCGACTTCCTCTGCATGAGCAAATCTGCTTTCTCTCTCAGTAACAATTGTCTGTCTGCTCAGATAATCTATCCGCTTAAGAATGACGGACTGCTGATATACAAAAACCAAAACCAGAGCAACTGAGGCAGCAATAAGACTTCTTCTAATCCATTGTATGTACACCCACCCGAACAGAAAATCAAATGCATCTGAAAGAAACAATCCGGCATGATTAACCCTTTCTATTCTTTTGATGACCTCTCTTTCAATGTCATCAGTTGAATCTAGACCGGGTTTTGATTTCCTGAGAAGATCCAAAACTTTGTTATATTTTTCGTTTTCCGGTTCCATAGCTATAAATATTTTTCAACCTTTTCAGAGATACTTTTTCTTGCATGATAGAGGTTGGCTTTAACTGCTGATTTACTTATCCCGGTAATTTCAGAAATTTCATCATTTGACATCCCTTCAAGATCGGATAAGACAAATACGGTTTTTTGTTTGTAACTCAGTCTTTCTGTCAAAAGACCTATGATTTTTGATGTCTCACTATTCTCAAGAGCTGCAGATGGTCCAACAGAAATCCTGTTTGAAATCAATGCCCATGTTTGTTCATCTGCAATAAATTCCGGATTTCTTTTCCTCTTTCTTATCTGATCATAGCATTTGTTAATAACAATTCTGTAAATCCAGGTCTTATAAACTTCTGCCGATTTGATCTTTTTAAGTTTTTGCCATATCGTTACCATTGTTTCCTGGACTACATCCTTTGCCTGATCCTCATTACCGAGAATCCTGAAAGCCACCGAGTAAGCAAAGGGGGATGTCAATTCAATAAGTTTTCTGAAATTGTTAAAATTTCCACCCCTGCACTCTTCTATAAGTTGTATATCTATCAAAATATTTTGTTGAGTTGTACTATTAAGACGTTAAATTCAAAGCAAGGTAAAAAACATGTTGTATTTTTGTATCAAAGAAAACAAAATCCATTAACTACAAAGTATGCAAAAGGTAATTACCATCACTACCAGCCTTCAGAATGGACTATATGATATTACTGCAGAAGTTACTTCAATAATCAGTCAAAGCAAGGTTAAGACAGGGATTGCTTCGGTTTATGCCAGAGGATCAACAGCTGCAATTATGATCCAGGAAAACTGGGATCAGTCTGTCCAGAATGACGTTATCACTCTTCTTAAGAAGATTATCCCTTCAGGAATATGGGAGCACGATCACCAGGATAATAACGGGGATGCCCATTTAAAAGCTGGTCTTGTAGGAGCCTCTGAAACAATTCCGATAACAGATTATAAGCCCGGGTTATCTACCTGGCAGAACATATTTTTTTGTGAATTTGACGGACCCCGTGAAAAAAGAGAGATTGTGGTTACAATTATTGAGGACCGGTAACCAGGTATCAGCTTTCCGAAACGGAAGCAGAGACTGAGGCATAGGCAGCTACAATGTTATCCATAAACCTGCAATAGGTTCTTCTTCCGATAGCCGATGTCTTAAAAAGTCTCTTATAATCTTTTCTGGATAGGTTTTTCCAGTCGTCGGCT
The DNA here is from genome assembly GCA_003162595.1 of Bacteroidales bacterium. Taxonomy (GTDB): domain Bacteria; phylum Bacteroidota; class Bacteroidia; order Bacteroidales; family VadinHA17; genus LD21. The sequence continues at coordinate 4,895 of PMNJ01000181.1, forward strand.
GTCATAAGTCCTACCTCAGCTGGTAGTTCAAAATCAGGAGTTTTATGGTGCTTTGCACTTTTATTCCATGGGCACACTTCCTGACATTTATCACAACCGAATGCTCTTCCTTCCAATTTACTTACAAGATCATCCGGAATAAGCGATTTTGATTCGAGAGTCAGAAAGGCTATGCACTTGTGCGTATCAATGGTTCTGTTATTGTTTATAGCTCCTGTAGGACATGAATCTACACATAACTTGCATATCCCGCAACTATCCTCTTCTGTGGCCTGATCATACTCAAGATCAATATTAACAACGATGACTCCAAGGAAGAAAAAAGACCCTATTTCCCTGTTTATCAATAAAGAATGTTTTCCGGGCCATCCCAGACCTGCCTCTCTGCCCCAGGCTTTCTCGAGGAGAGGTGCTGAATCCACATAAGATCTTACAAAAGCCTCCGGATAAATGCTTTTAATAAAGTCACTGATTTTATTAAGTTTCCCTCTGATAATATCGTGATAATTAACTCCATAAGCATATCTTGAAATCACCGGGACGCCATTACCTCCCTGCTTTTTCTCAGAGTAATAATTTAAACCCGTAACTATAATTGATTTTGCACCGGGAACCAGAATCCGCGGGTCAGTCCTTTTTTCAATATTGTGACCAAGATAAGCCATATCGCCGTTCATGCCGGCATAGGTCCATTTTGTAAGGATCGCCCTGTGTTCATCGAGCGATCTTGCCCTGGCTATACCACAGAGATCAAAACCAACTTCTGCTGCATATTCTTTTATAAGTACGGAAGAGGATCTATCAACTGAAGCAGTCATTTAAAATGTATTTAAAGGAATCCAAGTTCAAGTTTAGCTTCATCGCTGAGCATACTCTTGTCCCACGGAGGATTAAAGGTAAGCTTAAGATCACAATCTTTGACACCTTTTGTACCTGCCACCTTATATTTAACCTCCTCAAGAAGATCGTCAGCCATAGGGCAATTTGGTGCAGTAAGAGTCATTGTGATATGTGCAACATGCGCATCATCAACATTGATCTCGTATATAAGGCCCAGATCATATATATTCACAGGAATTTCCGGATCATATATGCTTTTCAGCACTTCTCCGATCCTGGTTTCAATTTCCAATTCTTCAGTCGGATCCATATTATAAATTTAACTGTTTTTTGCATTATAGGCCATAGCATATAACTTCATCTGACGTACCATTGAAAGCAACCCGTTGGAACGGGTCGGAGAGAGATTTTGCCTAAGTCCTATTTTATCAATGAAATACAGATCGGTCGATATTATCTCCTGCGGCGACCGGTTTGATAGAACTTTAATAAGCAAAGCTACAATCCCTCTGGTAATAATAGCATCACTGTCGGCAGTGAAAGTTATCAGCTTGCCGTCAAACTCGGGATAGAGCCAAACCTTCGACTGACATCCCTCAATAAGAAAATCCTTTACTTTATACTTCGGATCAATAACGGGCAGCTCTTTTCCAATATCAATCAGCAGGTTGTACTTATCCATCCAGTCGTCGAAAAGAGAAAACTCCTCAATAATATTATCCTGTACTTCAGAAATTGTCATATCGTTAATTTAGGCAAACATGCTTTTTACTTTTTCAATACCTTCAGCAAGAGTGTCAATCTCCTCTTTCGTATTATAAAAACATAAAGAAGCCCTCACCGTACCCTCGATACCATAATGGTCCATCACAGGCTGGGCACAATGCGTTCCGGTTCTGACTGCTATCCCCATTTTATCAAGTATCATACCAGTGTCATACTGGTGTATATCTTTAATATGAAATGAAATTGTCGAAATCTTCATATCAGAGCTACCATATATCTTCACACCCTCAATCGCTGATAACCTGCTGGTTGCATATGAAAGAAGTTCTTTCTCCCTTGATGCAATGTTCTCCCTCCCTATATCAGAAACATAATCAAGTGCGCTGGCCAGTCCAATTGCAGCAGGATAATTCATCGTACCCGCTTCAAATTTAAAAGGCAGTTCGTTATATGTGGTTTTTTCAAAGGTAACTTTATCTACCATATCTCCGCCTCCCTGAAAAGGTGGCAGCCCGGAAAGCCACTTCTCTTTACCATATAGTATACCTATACCATTGGGTCCATATATTTTGTGACCCGAGAAAACATAAAAATCACAATCCATTGCTTTCACGTCTACAATTCCATGCTGAACTCCCTGGGCTCCATCAATAAGAACAGGAACATTGATATGATGTGCAGCAGCAATAATCTCTTTGACAGGAAGAATTGTTCCCAGCGCATTGGATGCCTGTGTGACAGACACAAGTCGGGTTTTTGACGAAAGCAGCTTATAGTATTCTTCAAGGATTATCTCTCCATTGTCGTTTATAGGTATAACACGCAATACAGCTCCTTTCCTTTCACACATCATCTGCCAGGGCACAATATTGGCATGATGCTCCAGCTGACTGAGGATTATCTCATCACCGGGTTTAATATATTGCTCACCGAAAGAAAAAGCAATTCCATTAATTGAACCTGTAGTACCTGATGTAAAAACTATCTCCTCTCTTTTGTCGGCATTTATGAATGATCTTACTTTTTCCCTGGCTTTCTCATAAGCTTCGGATGACATATCGCTTAAAAAATGTACTCCCCTGTGAATATTGCCATTATACGACTCATATACTTCATCTACCGTATCAATAACACACTGCGGTTTTTGAGTAGTTGCGCCATTATCAAAATAAACAAGTGGCTTACCATAAACTTTCCTTTTCAGAATTGGAAAATCGGCCCTAATTTCAGCTATATCTTTCATTGAGATTTCAGGTTACATGCACTTTACCAGACAGCTGGCACACCTCGATAATTCCCCTTTCAACCGTTGCATTACAAGGTTATCCATCCTTTCACAAAGCGCCTCAATCTTTATATTCTGAATTACTTCATGAGCGAATCCAAACATCAGCATAAGCCTGGCCTCACGTTTATTTATTCCGCGTGACTGAAGATAAAACAGGGCATCATCGTCAAGCTGGCCAATTGTTGCACCATGGCTGCATTTTACATCATCTGCAAAAATCTCGAGTTGCGGCTTGGTATCCATCTTTGCATCGTCGGTGAGAAGGATATTGTTATTCTTCTGATACGCCAGGGTGCCCTGAGCATCGGGACGGACAAGGATACGCCCGTTGAAAGCTCCTGTCGACATATCATCAAGAACTCCTTTAAACAACTGATTACTCGTGCAGTGAGGAAAAGCATGATCGACATTTACAAAATTATCTACATGCTGCCATTTATCGGCCAGGAATAAACCGTAGGAATAACTTTCTGCACCCTCGCCTCCAAGGTAATGATATGTATTGTTGCGTATCAGGCCACCGTGAAGAGTTATATTATTTGAAGAGGTAACGCTGTTTTTCTTCTGATAAATAAATGTATTTGTTATTTTACATGCATTATTATGCTCATTCTGCACTCTTATTATATCGAAATGAGCATTTTCACCAACAAACACCTCGGTAACAGCATTTGTCAGAAATTTCTGCGGTGAGAGTGTGTGGTCACAGATTATTATGGAAAAGTTTGAATTCTTCTCTGCAATTATAAGATTCCTGGGCTGGTTAAAAGTATCGTTATCTGATTGAATCAGGTTTACAACCTGTACAGGTCTGGTCATAGTTACACCTTCAGGGATATAAATAAATAGACCGTCTGAAGCCATCGAAGTATTAAGATGTATAAGTCCGTCTGTTTCACTTTTTGCATATTTGCCAAAATGCTTTTCAAATTTTTCTGCAAATTGTATTTCACCTTCATTGAGACTTCCTATCCAAACGCCACCTGGCAGTTGACGAAGTTTCTCTTTTAAGGTGGGATAAAATCCATTCAGTAAAACTATCCCATAGGCATCAAGGTCAGTTACCTCACATCGGAATTCTTCGGCTTTAATAAAATCAGCCGGAACAGGCATAAAATAGTTCTCATAATCGTGATCAAAGAAGATGTTGAGGTTGGTATATTTATAAGCTTCGTTCTTCTTTGTTGGGATTCCCAGTTCATTGAATTTTTCAAAAGCTGTCGCTCTGAAAGAATTGAAAAAAGGAGAAGATATACCGGAGATCTTATTAATATTATTCTTATAAAGTTCCAGATATTTTTCTGTTATTTCAGATTTTACAATCATGCTGTTACATTATTTTCAATCTCTTTTTTGATCCAATCGTATCCTTTTTCCTCAAGTTCAAGTGCGAGCTCTTTACCTGCAGTTTTCACAATTCTTCCATCGTAGAGTACATGAACCACATCGGGTATAATATAATCAAGAAGCCTTTGGTAATGAGTTATTACGATAAAAGAATTATCGGGATGTTTAAGCTTGTTTACCCCATTGGCTACGATTCGTAACGCGTCAATGTCGAGTCCGGAATCAGTTTCATCAAGAATAGCAAGCTTTGGTTCTAGCATTGCCATCTGAAAAATCTCATTCTTTTTCTTTTCTCCGCCTGAAAATCCTTCATTTACCGACCTGTTAGCAAGTTTTGAATCTATTTCAACAAGTTCTTTTTTATCGCGCATCAATTTAAGAAAATCGGAAGCAGAGAGCGGTTCGAGACCATTATGTTTACGATGCTCATTAACAGCTGTTTTCATGAAGTTTACCATGCTTACACCCGGAATTTCGATAGGATACTGAAATCCCAGGAATATTCCCTCTTTTGCCCGGTCTTCAGGTAACATATCGAGAAGGTTTTTCCCCAGGTAAGTAATTGTGCCTTCTGTTACCTCCACAAATTCCCGTCCGGCCAGAACTGCTGCAAGGGTACTTTTCCCTGATCCGTTTGGACCCATTATAGCGTGAATCTCTCCCGGTTTAACTTCAAGGCTTATTCCTTTTAAAATACTTTTGCCTCCGATTGAGGCTTTTAAATTATTAATAATCAACATGATAATATATTATTGTACTAACTTATTATTCTATCCTACACTGCCTTCCAGGCTTATCTGGAGAAGCTTCTGGGCCTCAACCGCAAATTCCATCGGAAGTTTATTAATTACCTCGCGTGCGTACCCGTTAACAATGAGTCCTATCGCATCTTCAGTTGAAATGCCTCTCTGATTGCAGTAAAAAATCTGATCCTCCCCGATTTTGGAAGTTGTTGCTTCGTGTTCAACAATAGAGGTTGAATTATCAACCTCAAGGTATGGAAAGGTATGAGCCCCACATTTATCTCCAAGTAACAGGGAATCGCATTGTGAATAATTTCTTGCGTTAGAAGCATTTTTTAAAACCTTAACAAGACCTCTGTAGCTGTTCTGACCGTGACCTGCGGAAATTCCTTTTGAAACGATTGTGCTCTTTGTATTTTTACCTATATGAGTCATCTTAGTTCCGGTATCAGCCTGCTGGTAATTGTTTGTAACGGCAACCGAATAGAATTCACCGGTGGAATTGTCTCCCCGCAAAATACAGGAAGGATATTTCCATGTAATTGCAGAGCCGGTCTCTATCTGTGTCCAGGAAATCTTTGAGTTTTCTCCTTTGCACATTCCTCTTTTGGTAACGAAATTGAAAACTCCGCCCTTGCCTTCCTTGTCGCCGGGGTACCAGTTCTGAACTGTAGAATATTTCACCTCGGCATTTTTTTCAGCTACTAT
>PMNJ01000181.1:10573-19056 GCA_003162595.1 Bacteroidales bacterium
GAGTTAAGGGTGGCGAAAAAATTATCGGTATAGGGGACTACAGAACCCATATATCTCTTTACCAGGTCGGGATATTCTTTTACGGCATCACTGAATGAACAGAAGATAATTCCCATTTCAGCCAGCGTTTCCTTGAAAGTTGTTTTCACCGAGACACTGTCAATCACAGCATCCACTGCCACTCCGGCAAGATGTTTTTGTTCCTCCAGGGGAATGCCCAGCTTATCAAATGTCTTTTTCAGTTCAGGATCTATATCGTCAACATTTTTAAGATTTTTTCTCTCTCTAGGAGCAGCATAGAAAATAATCTCCTGGTAATTAATCGGAGGTATTTTAAGATTTGGCCATGTTGGCATTTTCATTGTAAGCCATTGGCGATATGATTTCAGACGGAAATCGAGTAACCACTCAGGTTCCTTTTTCTTGGCAGAAATAAGCCTTACTACCTCTTCACTCAGGCCTTTCGGGATCCTGTCCATTGCAATATCGGAGTAGAATCCATATTTATACTCGGTAGTAGTTACGTCATTTATTATTTTATCCTGGTCTTTTTCCATTTTCTTTTTTATCGAAAACCATTAACCTAATAACATATAAACAAATTGAAATTGTAATAGTTAATTAATAAATACCTTAATTGTATTTAATCTAAATAAACACGCAAAAATATAAAAAAATAGGATTAGTAGAATAAATTCACGGGTAAAATCTGCATAAAAGTACAAAGAGACCTGGTTAAGGAGAGACAGAGAAATGCAGAAAAAATAACAATAAACGAAATGTGAAACGAGGAATGGAACTAGGCTGTCCCTATTTGCTTTCTTTATATTCCTTTATTAAGGATTGAAAGATCTCTTTTACTGAAGATATTTTTGTTGCCCTGAAAGCATTTGCACCACAGAATGCATAACCGTTCTCAAAATTACCCTTAAGTGCATTTATAAGCGCAATAATTATACAGTAAGGGCTTTTTGATATATCACATGTCTTGATACATTTGAAAGGACATTTTTTAGGTTGTTTTTTACCTTCCCTGACTTTAGTTATGAAATTGCTCAGGATGGCCCGGCCCGGCATACCAACCGGACTCTTGATAATCTCAATATCTGAACTCTCAGCGTCGATATAAGCCTGTTTGAAAGCAGGAGAAGCGTCACATTCGTCAGTGGTTACAAAACGGGTGCCCATCTGAACTCCTGAAGCCCCAAGGTTTAGAATATTATGAATGTCTTCGCCGGTGTAAATCCCTCCTGCAGCTATAAGAGGAATTTTAGTGTCATATTTATCTTCAAATATTTTAAGCTCACTTACGATTTCAGGAACAAGCTTTTCAAGAGAATAATCATTATCGAAGATCTGCTCCTCTTTGAAACCCAGATGTCCACCTGCTTTGGGACCTTCTACAATAACTGCATCAGGAAGATAATCATAATTGGTTTTCCACTTTTCACATATTATTTTGGTTGCCCTTGCTGAGGAAACAATTGGAACAAGTTTTGTGGTACTGTCTTTTTTTAAAAATGATGGCAGGTCAAGCGGCAGGCCAGCTCCGGCTGTAATTATATCAACTTTCTCAGAAATTGCTGTTTTTATCATATCTGCGAAATTGGTCATTGCAACCATTACGTTAACACCGATTATACCTAACGTCTTTTCACGTGCTTTGCGTATCTCTTCTTTAAGTCCGTATATGCTGGCTTCAAGAAAATCAGATGAAAAATCTTTGTACAAAAGTCCAAGACCGGCGCTTGAGATAACCCCTACTCCACCTTCATTTGCAACTGCGGAAGCGAGTCCTGAAAGAGAAATCCCCACTCCCATTCCACCCTGGATAATTGGTACTGCTACTGTCAGGTTCCCAATTCTTAATCCCTTCATTTTGAATCTTTAAAATTTTATCAAATGTAGACTAATTAAAATATCTGATGCAGGAAAAGACATATTTAACATATATTAAGGGTTAACGGCATAAAGATGTAAAGGCATAAAGGCATACCCCCTCTCGCTTCGCGACTGTCCCTCAAAAGGGAACTAATTATTTGGTTTTTAGTAAAACTTCACCTGACTGTTGAGTTTTAACCCCACTTTAGGGGGGAAGGGGGGCAAATAAAGCCGCAAAGCAATCAGTATTTGATATTCACTACTTAAATAAAAGTTTTACCTTTAAGCAGCAAAATTCATATATGCGATGAAAAAAATACTAATAACTTCATTATTCATTATTTTAGTTGTTTCCTCTATTACAGCGCAGAATGAGAAGGAGATTAAGTCTGAAATAAAGCATGTTATTGTTTTCCCCGACAGAGCCCAGATTGATCACGAAACAACTGTTTCACTCTTGCCGGGGAAAAGTATTCTCAGGCTTTCTGGCCTTTCGCCCTATATTGATGTGCAAAGTATTCAGGTTAAAGGTTATGGAGAATTTACAATCCTTTCCGTAAATCATCAGAATAATTATCTGCAGAATCTTGAAGACTCGCCTGAAGTTAAAAGTATAAGGAGCCANNACTTCATTAAAAAAAGACAGACTAATAAAAGATTATAATAAACAGATTTCTGCTCTTCAGAAACAAATAGCCGATAAACTTGGTAAACAGCAACTTCCTTCCGGTGAAATCCTGGTTTCTGTTACAACTGAAAAACAGGTAACCGGGAAACTTACTTTCAGTTATGTAGTAGCAAATGCCGGGTGGTATCCCTCTTACGATATCAGGGTTGATGATATAAAAAACCCGGTTGCAATATTTTATAAGGCAAATGTTTATCAGAATTCAGGGGTTGAATGGAAAGATGTTAAGCTTAGTTTCTCAAATGCCACTCCATGGGTGGCTGGCGATATACCTGTATTGAATACATGGTTTGTTGATTTTTATAGCCCTGCGACAATAAGAATCAGAGGATTGGCATCAGCAGCAAAAAGAAGTGAAGCTCCGGTGATGATGGAAAAGGGGGTAAGTGAAAATGCATTGGAGGCAAAAGATATGGAAGCTGCCCCTGTAATGGTTCAAAAACAAGTTGGAGAAACAACAATTACATTCGACATTGCTATACCATACACAGTTCCATCAGATGGAAAAGTTCAGACGGTGGAAATACAGCGGATTAATGCTCCTACTGATTATAAATATGTCACAATGCCTAAGCTGTCACCGCTGGCTTATCTTACAGCAAATATCACCGATTGGGCAAAATTAAGTCTCCAGACGGGTGAGGCTACCCTTTATTTTGAAAACTCTTTCGTGGGAAAATCTACACTTAATGTTAACCAGTTAAAGGATACTCTGACAATTTCCCTGGGAACGGATAATAATATACTGGTAAAAAGAGAGAAACGAAAAGATTTCACCAGCAGGAAGGTAATTGGAGCTAATAGAACGGATACCTTTTCATTTTTACTTACAATAAGGAATAATAAATCAAATCCGGTTAAGATCACCCTGAACGATCAGATTCCGGTTTCATCAAACAGCGATATTAGCGTTGACTCCATTGAATTGTCGGGTGGCAAAATTGACAAGCAGACCGGTGAAATAAAATGGGATCTTGAAATAAAACCTCAGGAAACCAAGCAGATAGTGTTAACATACTCTGTCAAATATCCGAAAGATAAAACCGTAATTCTTGAATGATTTAAAAATTAACTACTTATGAATTTTTTAGGAAATCTTATATGGCTGATCTTTGGTGGTTTAATCATAGCAATTGAATACTTTATAGGAAGTCTTGTGCTTATGATAACCATCATCGGTATTCCTTTTGGTATCCAGACTCTCAAAATGGCGTCACTTTCGTTATGGCCCTTTGGTCGTGATACTGTTGTACATTCAAGAGCTTCGGGTTGTTTGTATGTTTTAATGAACATAATCTGGTTGCTTACCGGGGGCTTATGGATAGCGATCACTCATGCAATATTCGGAGTTATTCTCTGCATAACAATTATCGGTATTCCCTTTGGCTTGCAGCATTTTAAACTTACTGCTGTTGCTTTGTCGCCATTCGGAAGAGATATTGTAAGCAAATAATCTGAAATTAAGATACCTATAAGCAAAAACACGGTTCCAAAATCGCTTGAAAATCAATTTNNAGTAAATTGATTTTCTTCGCTCCTCTTGGGGCCGGGGGAAACGAAGAAAATCAATGGGTAGCCGAATGGGAGATTTAGTTATTAAGAATTAATTACTGTAATGGACAAATCTGAAAACAAGAAAAAATCAATAAATGATTTCGGGAAATTTGGTTTGATAAACCATCTCACAGGGAATATTGAAACTATAAATAAATCAACAATAAAAGGTATTGGAGATGATTCTGCAGTTATTGACTCAGGAAAGAACCTGACTCTTGTTTCAACTGATCTGCTTCTTGAGGGGATTCACTTCAACCTGATTTACACTCCTTTGAAACATATTGGATACAAGGCCGTTATCAGGGCGATATCTGATATTTATGCTATGAATGGAACTCCGGGTCAGGTAATGATTGCTCTTGGTATCAGCTCAAAATTCAATGTTGAACAGGTTGAAGATCTTTATGAAGGAATTGCTCTTGCATGTAAAAATTATAAGGTCGATCTGGCAGGAGGAGATATAACCAGTTCGCTTACCGGAATGACCATAAGTGTGACCGCAGTGGGTGCAGTAGAGAAAAATAATCTAATCAAAAGAGATGGCGCCAGAGCCAACGATCTGATTTGTGTAACCGGCGATTTCGGTGCTTCATTCATGGGTCTCCAGCTTCTGGAAAGAGAAAGAAAACTTTTTATAAAAGATAAGGTAACCCAACCCGATCTTGCAGGTTATGAATATGTTATCGGGAGGCAGCTGAAACCTGAGATTCCGGTTTCAACCTTAGCTGAACTCAAAAAAGAAGAAATCAGACCCACTTCGATGATTGATGTTACCGATGGTCTGGCTTCCGACCTGCTGCATGTTTGCAGATTGTCCGGGACAGGCTGTAGGATCTTCTATAGTAAGGTACCGATAGATTATGAAACAGCCAGGCTGGCTGAAGAATTCAATATCGATCCTATGGTCCCGGCTCTTAACGGAGGTGAAGATTACGAATTGCTTTTCACAATTCCACTTGAGATGGTTGAGAAGATCAAAATGATACAGTCTGTGAAAGTAATAGGCCATATGACCTCTTCCGGTTCCGGTTATTACATCGCGGGCGACGACGGTTCGGAAGTTGAGATCTCGGCACAGGGATGGAAAGAGTAATTATTGCATTACCTTGCCCTTATTATTCCTCTTTCAGATTTTCTTATAAATTCCAGAATATAATCTCTGTCAGGAGAGGATTTGAACTCTTTTTCCACAAATTCCAATGCCTGCGAAAAATTCATCCCTCTCTGATAAATAGCTCTGTAAATTTCATGAATTTCGTCAATCCGCTCCTTTTCAAACCCTCGTCTGGTAAGGCCTACTGAATTCAAGCCTAGGAAAGAAAGGGGATCGCGGTCAGCTTTGATAAAGGGAGGAACATCTATACGTACCTTTGCGCCTCCGCCGATCATTACATGGGCACCGATATGAGCGAACTGGTGAACCATTGTACCTGCACTAAGAATTGCAAAATCGTCAATGTCCACTTCACCGGCGAGAGCTGTGGAATTTCCGACTATGACATTGTTTCCGATAAAGCAGTCGTGACCGATATGAGAATAAGCCATTAAAAGACAATTGTTTCCGACAATTGTCTTTCCAACAGCGGCAGTACCCCGGTTAACCGTTGCACATTCTCTTATGGTGGTATTATCTCCAATTTCAACGGTCGATTCCTCCCCTCTGAACTTAAGATCCTGAGGGATTCCTGATATAACGGCAGAAGGGAATATCCTGCATTTCTTACCGATTCGGGCTCCATCCATGATGGTTGAATTTGGGCCGATCCATGTTCCTTCGTCTATTGTAACATTGGCTGCTATATACGCAAAAGGTTCAACAATAACATCTTTTCCTATTTTTGCTTCAGGATGAATAAATGCTAAATTTGAGATCATTAATTCTATTATTTGTTTTTTACTACTTGAGCAGTCATTTCTCCTTCTAAAACCAGTTTGTTCCCAACAAATGCCTGGCCAAACATGGTGGCTATTCCTCTCCGCATAATGTCAGCATATTCCATTTTAAGTATTACAGTATCTCCCGGAATTACTTTATTTTTAAATTTAAGCTTATCGATTTTAAGAAAATATGTTGANNAATACTTTTCCGGCTCTTCAACTGCACTCAGCACAAGTAGCCCGCCAGTCTGGGCGAGAGCCTCAACAAGCAGTACTCCCGGCATAATAGGTTCATCCGGGAAATGGCCCTGGAAAAAAGATTCATTGAATGTAACATTTTTGATCCCAACTATTGAGGATTCATCAAGAGCAATTATTTTATCAACCATTAAAAAAGGGAATCTGTGNNGTATTGGCATAATGGCCCGGACGGGTTGCAACAATTTTACCTTTGATCGGGTGGCCAACAAGTGCAAGGTCGCCCATAATATCGAGCAGTTTATGACGTGCGGGCTCATTAGGATATCTTAATTCGGTATTATTAAGTATCCCTGCCGTATGGGCGTTTATACCGGGCCGGTTAAAGAGTTTGGCAATCCGGTCTATTTCAGCTTGTTCAACCTCTTTTTCAAGAATCACAATTGCATTGTCGAGATCTCCACCGTGTATAAGCCCCATATTAAAAAGAGGCTCCAGTTCATGAAAAAACACGAAAGTGCGGCTTTTGCTTATTTTCTCTTCAAAGTCATCAATTGAATCAAGGATCGAATACTGGTTCCCAAGAATTTTGGAGTTATAATCAATAAGAACATTGACACTGAAATGATCGTCGGGATAAACTATAAGATCCACTCCATGTTCCTCGTCGGAGAAGGTGATCTTTTGTTTTACCACGAAGTAATTTCTGTCTTCTTTCTGGTCAACGATACCAGCTTCCTTTATTGCCTCAACAAACTTCCATGCGGAACCGCCCATTATCGGGGCCTCTGGTCCATCCATCTCAATCAGGGCATTATCAACTCTCAGGCCATTAAATGCCGCCATTACATGTTCAATGGTTGAAACGGAAGCATTGTTTTGCACCAGAGTTGTTCCCCTTGAAGTATCTGCAACATGTTCGGCCAGTGCATCTATCATTGGTTTTCCGGGAAGATCCACTCTGCAGAATTTGTAGCCGTAATTTACCGGAGCTGGTTTAAATGTAATCGTTACACTATTTCCTGTGTGCAGGCCTTTTCCGGTAAGACTTATCTCTTTTGCAAGTGTCCTTTGCTTTTCACTCATCAATGTTGATTATTAAATTAAAATCCGGGTACAAAAAAAATAAAAATATTTTGAACAATCCAGAAAATTGTCAGTTAACTAAATTTATTGCAACAGATTCAAGTCCGAATTCTGAACAAAACTACTTCTTTTTCAGCGACTCTATCTCTTTTTCGAGTGAATCAATCTTTATCTTCATCTCAGGCAATTTTTTAAAGATAACTGAAGATCTGAGAAACTGTTTCACTTCGATAGCCGGAGAACCTATTATCGCTGTATTTTCCTCTTTCACATCACCAAGAATTCCACCCTGTGCGCCAATTTTTGTGCCATTTGCAATTTTTATATGCCCGGCAAGCCCGACCTGGCCTCCAAACATGCAATTCTTCCCGACTTTCGTCGATCCTGCTATTCCTGTCTGACCAGCCATAACAGTATTTTCTCCCACCTCAACATTATGACCTATCTGAATTAGATTATCCAGTTTAACACCTTTCCTGATTATTGTCGAACCCATAGTGGCCCGGTCAATTGCAACATTGGCCCCGATCTCAACATGGTCTTCAAGAACAACATTGCCTAACTGAGGGATCTTCATAAATTCACTTTCTGACTGAGGAGCAAATCCGAATCCATCGCTTCCTATTACTGTTCCGGCATGTATGATACAACTTTCACCTATAATACAGTCGTGATAGATCTTCACTCCCGGATTTACAGTACAATTTTTACCAAGTTTAGTATTGTCTCCGATATAAACATGCGGATATATGGAGCAGCCATCACCTATAATACAATTTTCACCAACATAAGTAAATGGCCCGATGAACACATCAGACCCGATTTTTGCAGTAGTTTCAATGATTGCAGTGGCATGAATGCCTTTCTTCCGGGGTCTGGCCTGATCCACAAGCCTGAGAAGAGATGCAAATGCCTCGTAAGAATTTTCCACTTTGATTAGTGTAGCTTCTATATTAGCTGAAGGCACAAAACTTTTATTCACGAGTACAATTGAAGATTTAGTCTCGTATATATAATGTTCATATTTCGGATTGGCAAGGAATGATAATGCTCCGGGTTGACCCTCCTCTATTTTAGCTATTGTATTTACTTTAATATCGGGGTTGCCTTCTATCTCTCCATTTAAGAAACCGGCTATTGTTGCTGCAGTAAATTCCATAATATTACAATTTAAAATGAGTATCGGTTTTCAATA
>PMNJ01000320.1:0-2588 GCA_003162595.1 Bacteroidales bacterium
TTAAGTAGCAGCATTTTAAAAGTTTCCTTCTGTTCAATTGTGGATTGGTTCCAGGAGTTGAAGAAGATCTTTTGTGCATCCCTGGAACATTTAACTGCCAGGCGATCGGAAGGTTTAACTTTAGTCACGTAGATAAGGGAAACTTCTGCTACATGGAGAAAATCAATTAATTGCTGAGCGTTAGTAATGTTTTTCATAATGCGATAGATTTAAGTTAAACAAAGTTTTTACTGCGCAGCTGTCGGCCAGAAGGACTAAATAAGTGCAAAAGGAAACGGAATAAATAGCGAGCGGCTTTATGCCGTAGTCTTNNGTGAGCCTGGGGCGAACACCACTATTGTACTATGATTTTAGAGTGTATCATTGTACCTCTCAAATCATCGCATTAGCGCTGTGAAGGGTTTAGAACCCGGAGAAGCCTTTTCGGCTTCGAGGCTTTCGAAGGCGAAGCGACCCCTATTTGACCACAGATAGCAGCCTGATTTTATAGAATTTATATTTGAACACGTCTGGGCCGTACTTTTCATAGCACCATCCCTTCACTATATCGTCACAAATGAGATTTTCCAAATCAGGAAGTAAAATGCTGCCAAATCAGGAAGTAAAATGCTGCCAAATCAGGAAGTAAAAATTAGAATGTAAGTAACTTCTTCTATATTTGCACAGAATTAGTACCACATAGATTATGAGTGAAGGGTCTTATTTATTACGCTTGTGTGATCAAGAATTACAAATAGCGTTACAATCTTCGGGGGCAGTTTTGATTGAGGGAGCCAAATGGTGTGGAAAAACACGTACTGCCTCTAATGCTGCAAAGAGCATCTTGTATATGCAAGATCCAGATAATACGGCATCTTACCAGGCAATGGCCGATACAAAGCCTTCATTATTACTCAAAGGTGAAACACCAAGATTAATTGATGAGTGGCAAATGGCTCCGGTTTTGTGGGATGCGGTCAGGTTTGAAGTAGATAAAAGAGGAGATGCAGGTCAGTTTATTTTGACAGGTTCTGCAGTACCTGCCGATAATGTAACTGCACATACAGGTACCGGACGTTTTTCCCGTATGCTGATGCGTCCTATGAGTCTATTTGAATCGCATGAATCGAATGGCACAGTATCTTTAGGTGATCTATTTGATGGAAATCAAGCTATTGAGGCTATGTCTGAATTGTCCATAGAAAAAATAGCTTTTGCTTTATGCAGAGGTGGATGGCCTGCCAGCGTCATGAAAAATGAAACATCAGCGTTACGCATGTCAAGGGATTATGTTGATGCTGTGATTAATCATGATGTGTCAAGCGTTGATGATGTGGAAAAAAATCCCGAAAGAGTTCGGTTATTGTTGCGATCTCTGGCGAGAAATGTAGCTACATTGGCCTCTATACAGACCATTAAAAATGATATAGAAGCAACCGACATTTCAATTTCAGATAAAACAATCAGTTCGTACCTAAATGCGTTGCGAAGAATTTTTGTGGTGGAAGATTTGCCTGCCTGGTTGCCGTCAATGCGTTCCAAAACGGCAATTCGTACTTCATCAAAAAGACATTTTGTTGATCCTTCTATTGCTACAGCAGTATTGCGAACAAATCCTGATGGTTTGTTGAATGACTTTAAGACTTTTGGGTTCCTGTTTGAATCTTTATGCACAAGAGACATTCGTGTTTATGCGCAAGTGATAGATGGTGATGTGTTTCATTACCGCGATAAAAGTGAATTAGAATCCGATTTGATTGTCCGACTAAGGGATGGTCGTTGGGCAGCGATAGAAGTAAAATTAGGGAATAAGCAGATTGAGGAAGCTGCTCAAAATTTATTGGCACTAAAAGCAAAAATTGATGAAGATAAAATGGGACAAGTTTCTTTCTTAATGGTAATAACCGGAGGTCAATATGCATATCGTCGTAATGATGATGTTTTGGTCGTTCCTATCGGATGCCTGAAGAATTAGAAAGGTTACTGTTTTATGCTCAATGTATCAGGGTTAGTTGGATACACCGGCTAAATTGACCACTCCGCCACGTTTATAATAAATGTTTATATAACTACCTCAAATTAAATAACATAAATCGACATAAATGTTTCAAATTTCCCCGGTGTGTCCAGTTGGCTGATTATGAGGCTCTTTTAACAAATGGGCGAAAAAAGGGCGGTAAGGAACCAAATGTTTAGTTTTGGATTTTCTTAACGTTGGTTTTGTCGGAAATGCTGGCGACACCCCAATACGCTCGGATTTTTCACATTATCATACTTTAAAGAGATCCTGCGCTTAAGCCCATAGATAAAGCCCTTTTACCTATATCCAGGACAATTTTTGACGGATTATAGGCGTAACTAATTGCCTTAATACATTCTTTAGCTCCTGGTACCTGTTTAAAGACTGCAGATAGAGCATCGAGGGGATCTTTCGCATTAGCCAGGTTCACCGCAGTATTTACAATTTGGGAAGCTTTGTTATACTCTTTTACTCCTGGTACGTCTTTTGCAAGGCTCATTGCAACATTTTTCGCTGTATTTCTCATTTGGTTCTTCATCGTGTGATAATGAGAGAACTTATGTTGATGCGAGCGTTTGTAATCAAAATT